>JACSRV010000177.1 GCA_014879545.1 Chitinophagaceae bacterium
TTTTTTTTTTTGATTTTGAAATTAAGTGGGGCGAATGGCCATGTGGCACGCAGTTTGGACAGGCGGTCTTCGGGTGGTAGGAAAATGAGTCTGCTTATCCACCGAAGTGGGGCATAGGATCGAAGAACTGAAGATACCCTGACGAAGTAAACAACGGTTGCAGGTGTGCATTTTTCAAGTAGTTCGGCGACCTGTGCAGGGTCGGAGAACGATGAGACGCACAAGACTGCCCCTGTAGATGTATTGAAGTAATTGAGCAGGGAACGGTCGGAATGCCAGGAGCTGTTGCTGATAGTACGGGCTGTACGCTCTGCCTCGGACATCTGGTCGGAGATCGATATTTGTTGGTCGGGAATAAAACGTACGTCCCAGTCTTTTTTGCACAGCGTATCATAGATCGTCCAAACACAGTTTTTATAGTGATTCAGCATTTCTCGGGCGTAATCATCATTCAGCCACTGTTTGGGAATATGGGCATGAAATGATGCATAAAAGTAAAGGTGCGACGCAAAGGGCTCATATAATTCGGGTGTTCGCACCACCAACTCCCTGTTCTTGGCGTAGACCTTCCAAACGATCCTTCGGACATCGTCGCCACTTTCAAAGTCTTTGTAATTAAGGTATTCTCCATCTACCCGGCGAAGCTGATCGATGCGCACCTCCATTGTTTCCGTTTTTTTTGGTTGGGCATCGGCATCACTGTGTTTTTGCAGGACGGGCGGTTGGTAGAAGTGACCTTGCAGCGGATGTGCTGAGGCCAGCGAAAAAATGTGGAGCATGTCCTGAAAGTATATGAAGCCTCCTTTCAGGTCATATTCTTTTATGTCGGGCAGGTATAGCCGGCTTTTACCCATAATTGCGATCCGGCGCAGGCTATTTGGTTTTTGCTTGTTGGTGAGCAGGCTGAAGCTGTCGGTGAGCATATTGTCGTCATAAAACAGACGCCCTTTTACAAATCCAAGGATAGGGCGGAAGATACCCTCGATGCTTGCAGTAAGGTAAAGCCGGGGAATTTTCCCGGCAGGCTCGTCCATGGAGAAATCGACACGAAGAGCGGTTTTGTTGCTTTCGCGTAGCCAGGTGTAGTAAAAGTAGGCTGCGAGCGTGCTGAACATGGATACGAGGCCGAGGGCAACCACCAACCAAAGCGTGAGTTTGCCCATAAGAATTATGAACGGTAGAAACGGCGAGGGGTATTCGCCATTGGGGACTGGTTTGTACAACAGCTTAAAACTCACCCAGGCTGCAACACAATACAACACCGTATTTATGGTGAACGGGAAGTATTGCCAGTAGTATCGGAGTTTCCATTTTAGCTGTTTCCTGTCCATTCGTAGCCGGGAACTGAAGTATGCGTGAAAGTAGGAAAACGATCTTGTAAAAGTTGTTAATTTTCAATCGGATGAATGTGGTAAACAGAATTGTATAGTTTACCGATAGGTGACTAAATTTGCCTTTCAGGCACCTAAGTGCCTCAAGAGTTAGAATGAGCGAACGAATAGAGAAGTTATTGAAATTTCTGGAGGCAAGTCCGAAGGATTGTTTTCTGAACCACGCACTGGCGCTTGAATACGTGAAAGCAGGTGATGAGTCGCGTGCCCGAACTTATTTTGAGACCAACCTAAATAACGATCCGCATTACGTGGCTACCTATTATCATCTGGGAAAGCTGCTGGAACGTACCGGTGCAACGGATGCTGCGGTGGCCATATACGAGAAGGGAATGGCTGAGGCCAAGTTGGCTAAAGACATGCATAGCTATAACGAGCTTCAGGCAGCTTATGAG
Organism: Chitinophagaceae bacterium; assembly: GCA_014879545.1. Classification (GTDB taxonomy): domain Bacteria; phylum Bacteroidota; class Bacteroidia; order Chitinophagales; family Chitinophagaceae; genus Nemorincola. Next base: position 1,787 of record JACSRV010000177.1, read on the forward strand.
GACCTGGTTTATTAATTGACGCTACCAAATCAACAATATTGGGTAATCTGTTAACAGAGTTTTTGAGGGAGTGGGAGCGCGGCTTTTCGCACCTGAAGGGTTCAAGGGTACTGCTGGCCGTGAGTGGCGGAGTCGATTCGATGGTTATGGCTGAACTGTTCCTACGAGCAGGGATAGGGATAGGTGTTGCGCACTGTAATTTCGGGTTGCGTGGTGCTGAATCTGACGGAGATGAACAGTTGGTGCGGGATTGGTGCGTGACCCATGGCGTACAGTGCCATGTAACGAAGTTTGCTACCCGTGAACGTGCCGAAGAATGGAAGAAAGGCACACAGGAAACAGCCAGGATATTGAGGTATGAGTGGTTTGATGAATTGGCAAAAGAGTTTGGTTATGCAAGGATAGCGACAGCGCATCATGCGAACGATAATGTGGAGACAGTGTTGATGAATATGTTCAGGGGAACAGGATTGAAGGGGATGCATGGCATTCAGCGAGAGCGAGACAATATAATAAGGCCGTTGCTGTTTGCAACCCGTGCGGAAATAGCTGAATACAGCAGGCAGGAGGGGATAGTGTACAGAGAAGACTCATCGAACGAGTCGGACGATTACCTGAGAAATTCCATTCGTCATAATCTCGTTCCGGTCGCTGAAGATTTATTCAGAGATGGGGTGCAAAGAGCCAACGACACGATCCGCAGGTTGGCAGAAGCCGAGGTGCTTTACGAAAGAGCAGTGGAGCAAGAACGGAAGTCGCTAACAGAGCGCAGAGGCAATGACATCTACATCCCTGTAAGAAAATTGATGAAGCGCAAGCCGCTTGAAACAATATGTTACGAGCTTGTACGCCCATACGGATTTGTGTCTGCGCAGATGCCTGATGTGATGAGCCTCTTGGATGCAATAAGCGGTAAATATGTAATGTCTGCTACGCACAAAGTCATCAGGAACAGAGAGTTTTTGATCGTCATAAGCCGCACGTCGGAAGAGGCCGATCTTATTCAAATAGAGAACATACCGATGGAAATTGCAACCGGCAATGCGAAATTTTCGTTTTCGGTTTTGCCTGTACCTGAGGATATGAAGATGCCGGCCAACAAAGTGTTACTTGATATGGATGAGGTGAAGCTCCCATTGGTGTTGCGCAAGTGGAAGACCGGGGACTACCTATATCCATTGGGGATGGGCATGAAGAAAAAGAAGGTGAGCAGACTGCTTATTGACATGAAGATGCCCATTCATGAAAAGGACCACGTATGGGTGTTGGAAACCGGGAAACGAATTGTGTGGGTATGTGGAATAAGGCCCGATGAGCGTTTCAAGGTGAAATCCGGTACGAGAGAAGTGCTGTCTGTAACAATGCGCCTACCTTAGGGATTAAGCACGGCATTTATAAACAGTTTGCCGTGTGTAGGATCGATGATGAGCGCATACACCAGGCCATACACGGCACCCCAGAAATGCGCGTCGTGGTTCATGGTGCCGCCACCTTTCTTTGCCATGTATGCCTCATAGACCAGATAAAGTACACCGAATAATATTGCGGGAATACCTATCGGCAGGAAGATAATATATAGCTTGCTCCATGGGGCAAAATAGATGAAAAAGAACATGATTGCTGCCACACCACCCGATGCACCTAGTGAGCGGTAGTAGGAATTGTTGCGGTGCTTTAAAAACGATGGGAGGGAGGATATGATAATTCCGGTGAGATAGAGTGTGAGGAAGCCCATTCCAAGAATAGACTCGGCACTGCTGCCAATGAAATACAGTGACACCATATTGAAGATGAGGTGATTCCAATCGGCGTGAATGAACCCTGATGTAAGCAGGCGATAGTATTCCTGCGGGTCATGCATGTAGCGTGGCCACAGAATGAGTTTGTTTACAAGACTTTCGTTGTTGAACGCCGCTATAGAAATAGCTACTGTTATGATGACCGTTATTAACGTAAATGACATTGCTGAGATGGTCGTTGAAAATGTGTGTCAAAAGTAAAGCCTAACGTGGATACATCTATAGAAGGGCAGAAGTATTAACAAAATGCATAGGCATAAAAAAACTCCGGCCAACAGCCGGAGTTTTTCGAATATCACGATTTAATATTAGTGGCACTTGTGTTTTTGATTACCGTCAGCGCAGCAGTTGCTTTCGTGCTTGCCGTTGCGGTAGTGCTTCATTGTGTAGTTGTACCTGTAGTAGCGCCTGTTGCGGTATTTCCATGGAGCCGCGTCATCGGGTGCATTTTTGTAGCAAGTACAGTTGTTGATGCTATGGTATGAGCCAGAGGGAGCATTGCTGCTTTCGGTTTCGTTACCGGCCATGTCATCGTTATAATTCCTTTCCGCTTTTTGTGTTGGTGCAGCCATGTTCTCAGCCGGCATTGGCGCTGGCGAAGCAACAGGTGACGCTACCGGTGAAGCAACCGGAGTTGTTGCTGCTTTTTTCTTTGTTGCTTTTCCGGCAGTTGCTGCTTTTTTTACAGGCGCTTTAGGAATGGAAGCAGATTTTGGTGCCGGTGCAGGTTTTGCCGCAACAGCAGGTTTTGGAGCAGGAGCCGGTTTTGGTGCTTCAACCGCCTTTGGCGCCGGCGCTGGCTTTGCAACTACAGGAGCCGGCTTTGGAGCCTCAGCAGGTTTTGGAGCTTCTGCCGGTTTTGGCGCCGGTGCAGGTGTAGGTTTTGCTACGGCTGGTGCTGCTGGTTTTGCTACAGGAACAACAGGACGAGCCACAGGAACAGGCATTTTGTTGACCGGTGGGGCCACTTTCTTAACTGCTGGTGCAGGTTTTTGAGCAAATGCGCTACCGCAACACATTGCAGCTACAACAAATAACGGAACAAAAAATTTTGTCATAAGTTTACTTTTGTATTAGCGAAGATATAAAATTTCTTCAATCACAATAGTATCAGCGTCATAATTTCATAGAATGATCTTTTGCCCCGCCGGTTGGCCTTTAATGTGCCGGAGATCTTTATACCGTGTATTATCCTGTTTTGTCTAATTTGCCGTTACAACAATATTGAAATATGAAAAGAATTACCAGAATTGGTGTCGTTTGTGTCGCAATGTCTGCGATGGCATTCAAGGGCGATCATACAGAGCCTGTAGATATGCACCGTGTTGCCCAGATAAAGAAGGAGGGGTTTGGTAACCCGAAGATCATGCAGTCATTATTTGAGTTGACAGATGTGAACGGGCCGAGGCTCACCGGTTCTGACGGCATGAAGCAGGCAGAGGAGTGGGCTGCTGCCAAGCTGAAAAGTTGGGGATTGAAAAATGTTCATATCGAGCGTTGGGGCGGATTCGGGAAGGGATGGGAAATAAACAAGAGTTATGTGGCTATGAAGACTCCGTACTATCAACCGCTAATAGGAGTGCCGCGGGCATGGACTCCCGGTACGGGCGGCTTGGTAAGCGGAGATGCTATTCTTGTGAGAATTGAAAAGGCTGATGACATGGCGGCCTACAGCGGCAAGCTGAGAGGGAAAGTAGTGGTGCTGTCAACACTCAATAACGAAACAAAGCCGAATTTCAGCCCGGATGCACGCAGGCTGACCGATGAGGATCTGCGTAAAATGGATTTTGATCCGCATGCGGAAGATGCAGTGACCAATCTGAGTCAGAAGAAGCCATCGCCGGCTGCCCCAAGAGTGAACCTGCGCCCGAGAATAGATTCTTTTTTATTGGCTGAGGGAGCGATAGCGGTGTTGAGTGGCGGCAGGGGAACAATGGGAACGGTGTTCACTTCTAATGGTTCTTCGAGGAAATGGGATGCGCCGACAGTGTTGCCAGAGCTGGAGATGGGCAGCGAACATCTGGGCGTTTTGGGCAGGTTGCTGGAAGCCGGTAAAAAGGTAAGCCTGGAACTGGATACCCGAACTACATTCCTCACGGAGGATACTACCGAGTATAACGTAATAGGTGAAATACCGGGCACCGATCCTGCACTGGCGTCAGAGATAGTGATGCTGGGCGCGCACATGGACAGTTGGCATGCATCGACCGGTGCTACAGACAACGGAACGGGTACTGTTGTGATGATGGAGGCTGTGCGTATACTGAAGGCAATAGGAGTGAAACCAAGGCGTACCATCAGAATTGCGTTGTGGAGCGGAGAGGAACAAGGGTTGCTAGGTTCACGCGGGTATGTGAAGAATCACTTTGGCGACCGACTGACCATGAAGCTGAAACCGGCACAAGAAAAGGTGTCGGCCTATTATAATCTGGATAATGGTGGCGGAAAGATACGAGGCATATATATGCAGGAAAACGACGAGGTGCGTCCCATCTTTGAAAGTTGGTTTGCTCCTTTCAAAGATCTGGGAGCTGGTACCCTTACTATCAGGAACACCGGATCGACGGATCATATTTCATTTGATGAGGTTGGGATACCAGGTTTTCAGTTCATACAAGATCCTCTCGAGTACGGGACCCGCACGCACCATACCAACATGGACTCTTACGACAGGGCAAGCGCGAATGACCTGATGCAGTCGGCAGTGATAGTTGCTTCGTTTGTTTACCATACCGCAATGCGTGACGAGAAACTACCCAGAAAGCCATTGCCAAAAGTGAATAAGGCGCCTGACAGCTATAAACGATGAAACGTTCTAAAAAAAAGGTATGAAAGCGCTTATGGGACACAGTTTTTTGTTGGGTGGAGATCTCTTGATTAACAGGATGGGATTTGGTGCAATGCGGATAACGGGTAAAGGAATTTGGGGCGCTCCCGAAGATCATGCGCAGGCAATAGAAGTTCTGAGGGCCTTGCCTGAATTGGGGGTGAACTTTATTGATACTGCCGACAGTTATGGTCCGAATGTTTCGGAAGAACTGATAGCCGAGGCGCTGCATCCCTACAGAGAAGGACTGGTCATAGCGACAAAAGGAGGTTTTATGCGCACCGGGCCCAATGAGTGGCATATCAACGCCGATCCTGATCACCTGAAACGAGCGCTGGAAGGCAGTTTAAAGCGATTGAAAGTTGAAAGGATCGACCTGTATCAATTACATCGCATAGATCCCAACGTCCCTTATGAAGCATCTCTGAAATTCTTGAGAGATGCACGCGATCAGGGCCTCATCAGGCACATTGGCCTGTCGGAAGTGAGTATTGATGAGATAAAGAAGGCGCAGGAGTATGTAGAGGTGGCCACGGTTCAAAACAAATACAGCATTGTTTTCAGAAAATGGGAGCCAGAGTTGGAGTATTGCGCTCAGAACAACATCGGATTCATTCCATGGAATCCTATTAATGCCGGCAATATCTTGTTTGTAGAGTTACTGAAAGAACTGGCTGAAAAGTATAATGCCGCCATGCAACAGGTGGCTTTGAGTTGGTTGTATCATCACGCTCCCAACATTATTCTCATACCAGGCACATCAAAGGTGGCGCATCTCAGGGAGAATGTCGCCTCGGTGAATGTGAAGTTGAGTGCAGAAGACATGAAAAGAATGGCAAATTTTGCAGTTTAGGTCTGCGCCGAGCTAACGTATCAGTACGATCTTGCCGTTTCCTCCTGCTGCAATAGTAGTCGTTCCTTTTCGCGCGTGTTTCACGACGTGCAATTGTCTGTCATCAGCGTATGGAAGCCAGGTCTTGCCGTTGCTGTGTGAAATGTCTATGCCGCGTGGACCCAGGGTCAAAATTGATTGGTTTTTGCCGGGTGTTGCCCGGCTGATACATTCACGGTATCCACGTGGAGGTACTTTGGGTCTAAGCCATTTCCGTCCGGCATTTCGGGTATAGAAGGCGTTGTTTGTTGTGATGGTGTCCTGCGTGTAATCGCCACCCACGATGAGCCAATTCTTTTTGCTTAAACCATAAAATGAGAAAATGCCTGTAGAGCTTTTCCCCTGAAGGATAGGTGTGTTGATATGTTGCCACGATCGGCCACTGTTTTTTGTTTCTAACAGTGATGATACTTTGCCGCCGGTGGCGATGATCCAGTGTTGGTTGCTGAACATATGGACACAGGTGCCGCTTGCTGCAAAAGATGCTTCTCCTGCTTGTGCTTCAGGACGATAATCAGTGGGCAGGGTGGTCCACGATTCGCCGTTGTCGGAACTGGTGAGTACAAGCAGTCTACCGGTTAACGGGTCTCCGTACGCAATACCGTCGCCGCTTTCTGTAAACGTGATACCATCGATGAAAGCGTTTGTGTCATCCAACCGATATGTTTCTTTCCAATGCGCGCCGCCGTCGCGGGTAATGAAAATTACTGCAGGCGTTCCTGCGTTCGCAATCACGGCAGAGCGGTCGTCAAATGCGAATATGCTTCTGAAGTCACATTTTTCACATCCCAGTACCTTGTTCCATTTCCATTGCCTGCCGCCGTTTACAGAGACACCCACAGTTCCGTTTGTGCCACCTAGCCAGGCCACGCTGTCGTCTACTACTGACAGGCCACGAAATGAGGCCGAGACGCCACTTTTGATCTCAATCGTTGCAACAGTTTGTCCAAATGAAATGTTGGGTACCTGCATAACAATGGCTGTTAGCAAGAAGCATGCAAGTGAAAGAATGGTTCGTTTCGCCGTCTTATACGCCATGTGGTCCATTTTTTTGTTTTTGTAGGTCAGGTTAGGGCCGCGCCGGACGCAGCCAATGCGTCATAGCAGGATATAGTTTTTCAGAATGTTCTTGTTCTGAAATGTACGTCATGCCCATCCACGCAAGCAGGTGGTGCCCGAGGTATTGGCCGTTGGTGAAATTACGGATCAGATCTGCTCCGCCGCTTTTGTACCCGTCTGCATGGAAAATAATTTCAGGCGGAATGTTGAGGTATTTCAAAGCAGCCCAAGACCAGGCGATAGCGGCCATCTCAGATCCGCCCGCCTGCAGGTCTCCGTTTATATTGTCGGGGCTTGATACGGTTTTTCGGTCTTCGGGTAGTAATACTGCAACATGACCTGCCTCGTGCAACAGGTCGCCGGGGTGTTTCATTTTTTCATTGTCATACCAGATCGTGCCGTTCCTGATGTCGATGCCGGGAAGAAAAGTGTCGTTTGTCAGTGTGGCGGGCATGCAGGGAATGCCTATCTGACTAATGAAATTGATGATGGTGTCTGTGTGATCGTTCATGGTAGAAATTAAGAACTCAAATATATTATTTGCTATCGGGAAAGGGAAGAGCAGGCACTGATATTCCTCAAAGTTTAAAATGTTCGGAAAAGTGACATTAATCAGTCAGTGAAATGACGTGTCTATGACACGGATTTTATGCAGCGAAAAGTCGTAAAAGTACCTTTGCGTAGTAGTTCGAAAGACATCAATGAGTACACAGATCGGTCAATATTTTCATGAGTTCAGGGTTGTAGGTATCAACTACAAGAAAAGCGAGGCATCTGTAAGAGGGATGTACGCTGTGAATCAGGATCAATATGCGACCCTTCTCTCAACAGCACCTGAGTACGGAGTCGGTGATTTCTTTGTTCTATCTACCTGCAATCGCACAGAAATATACGGTATAGCAGAAAGTGAGGAGCAGTTGAAGTCTTTTGTGAGCAGTGTATGTGCCGGTGATGCGGAGACTTTCGCACGTTTGTGTTATTCAAAAAAAGGCACGGATGCTATCAGGCACTTGTATCAGGTAGCCGCGGGTCTCGATTCCCAGATATTGGGAGATTTCGAGATCATGGGTCAGATAAAGGCTGCTGTGAAGGTGGCAAAATCCAATGGTTACATTAAAACATTCTTGGAAAGATTGCTCAATTCAGTGATGCAATCTTCCAAGGCAGTAAAGACCCGTACAGAGCTCAGTGGTGGTACAGTTTCAGTTTCTTTTGCAGCGATCCAGTACCTGAAAGAATATGTGGTGGATGTTCGCGATATCAGGAAGATGAAGATAGTGCTGGTGGGAACCGGCAAGATTGGAAGAGTGACCTGTAAGAACCTTGTCGATTATCTGGGCACACGTAATATCCTGTTGGTCAACCGCACGGAAAGCACCGCACAAGAACTTGCATTGGAAATGGGGCTCATGTCGGCGCCTTTGGAGCATTTGGGAGCCGAGTTGAAAACAGCAGACATTATTCTTGTCTCCACCAATTCGCCTGAGCCGGTTGTGCTTGAGGAGCATCTGGCTAATGCAGGAAAGAAGTTGATCATAGACATTTCGGTGCCATGCAATGTGTCGGAAGGTGCTCAGCGTTTGCCTGATGTGTCATTTGTAGATGTTGACACCCTCTCCAAGATCAAGGACGAAACTCTGCAGAAACGCAGCGCAGAGGTACCCAAAGCGCTGGCGATAATTGAAGAGCATGTTGGGGAGTTTGGTGAATGGTGCGCGATGCGAAAGCATGTTCCGGTTCTGAAAGAGGTAAAAAGTAAGTTGCTGGGTCTGCCGATCGCCGCTGGCGTTTTCGGCCAGGTAGCCGAGTCGGCCAATAAGGAAGAGCGTGCGCAAAAAGTGATCAATTCTCTGGCAACTAAAATGCGTACCGAAAATGCACTTGGTTGCCAATACATTCAAGCCATTAATGATTTTATAGCCTGATGATACAAAAAGTGATCCGGATCGGTACCCGTGAAAGTCAACTTGCTGTGTGGCAGGCTACCCGCGTGCAAGAGCTGCTGAAGGGGTTTGGGTATACTTCTGAGTTGATATATATAAAGAGTGAAGGAGATACCGACCTGAAAACTCCGCTTTACGAGATAGGCGTTCAGGGGATATTTACCAGAGCGCTCGATATTGCATTGTTGAATGGCGACATAGACATTGCTGTGCATTCAATGAAGGATGTGCCCACGGTGATGGCCGCCGGGATAGTGCAGGCCGCTGTATTGCCAAGGGCATCATATACAGATATTTTAGTGCCGGGTCCCGGATTTAGTGAAGTTGACGGAGTGCCGCGGGTTATAGCAACAAGCAGCGTAAGGCGCAAAGCGCAATGGCTGCACAGGTTTCCGGCAGATAGTTTGGAAAATCTTAGGGGGAATGTCAATACCCGTCTCAGAAAAGTAGCTGAAAGTAATTGGCACGGAGCCATTTTTGCCGCGGCAGGCCTTGAGCGCATAGGTTTGCGCCCCGAAAATGCCATATCGCTCGATTGGATGTTGCCTGCACCTGCACAAGGTGCTATTATGGTTGTTTGCAAATCAGGTGACGACCATTGCCTGGAGGCCTGTACATTGTTAAATGATGAGGATACTGAGCTGTGTACGCATATCGAGCGTCAATTCCTCCGGACGTTGATGGGAGGTTGCACAACACCTATTAGTGCTTTGGCCCGTGTTGCTGATGGTATGGTCTTGTTCGAGGGAAGCATCCTTAACGTTGACGGGACAGAAAAAATGGCCGTTGATAAGTCAGTATTATTATCTGAGGCGAGAGGGTTGGGTAACATTGCCGCTGAAGAGTTGTTGGCAATGGGTGCCGCCAGACTGCTCGCAAAATAGCCATCAGATGAAGAAAATATCGATCCTCAGTACAACGATCTTAGGTAATGACATTACCGGCGGTGTGGACACGAACATGTTTTCTGTAACAGAGGCGGTGTTTATCGATGTCAGATCGTTAGGCGGGGGTGAGTTACGGGGATTGATATATAGCTATATTTCTGCAGGTTTACCGGTCGTGTTCACGAGTAAAAATGCTGTAAAGGCAGTTGCGGCATTGGTTGGAGACGAACAACCCAACTGGAAAATATATAGCTTGGGGCCTAATACCGGTAAGGTTGTGGCACAGTTGTTTCCAGGTTCTGCAATTGTGGGAACAGCTCCCTCGGCAGAAGGTTTGGCAGAGATAATAGTGGCAGACGGCATTAAAGAAGTAGTTTTCTTTTGCGGAGATATCCGGTTGGACACGTTGCCGGACAGGTTGGGGAAGGCAGGTGTGCTTGTCAGGGAAACGATCGTATATGAGACAATTTCCTCACCCGAAAAGATTGAAGGGACTTTTGACGGGATATTGTTTTTCAGCCCGAGTGGAGTGAAGAATTTTTTCGAGGCAAATGTGGTGGCGTCTCATACTGTGCTTTTTGCCGTGGGTAACACTACTGCTGCCGAGGTCGCAAAATACACCGGCA
>JACSRV010000178.1 GCA_014879545.1 Chitinophagaceae bacterium
CGAACGTTCAATTTCTTTTTCAGAACACAGTTGGCGAAACTGCTTTTCGCAACCCACAATCAGTGCCATCTGTGTAATCCCACGAGACTGTGGTTCAGACAAAAACACGATCTTATCATCTTAAAATCCTACCTGTCGTAGCTTGCCTACCACAGGAAGGTTCAAACATCCCCAGTTGTCTCCTGTGAGTTCCCCACCCCAAAAAAACATATCCACAATTTTCAAAAATCCTTGGCAGTCCTTTCTACCCACGCTAATTTTGGTGCCCGAAAAAAATCACCTTCTAAACCTTAATTACTATGAAAACACAGGAACAGCAGAGAGCATTCAACCTCTTCATGCAAACAAACCTCACAAAGACCGAGATTGCAGACCAGCTCGGTGTCAATCGCCGCACCATTTATCAGTGGTCCGTTCAGGGCGATTGGGACGTGCTCCGAAAGTCCGCACGCACCATGCCGTCTATCATCGGTCAGAAACTCTACCACATTTTTGGTCACTTCACCGACCATATCCTCATCCGTCAGGCCGCCTACCAAACTGTCACCAAAGACGAAGCCTACACCCTGCACAAACTCGTTTCCGCTCTGGGCATGATCCGTTCACGCAATATCCTCAGCGAAACAATGGAGAGTTTTACAGGCCTCCTCGAGCAGGTCAAGGAAAAAGACGAGGACCTCGCACAGCAGATCTTGCCCCACGTCGAAGATTACATCGCCGCAGGGGCTGCTCCTCGTCACTACAGCATGGTATTAGAGGGTTATAATCCCGATGGCACACTCCCATTCCCCCAAAAGGAACTCATGGACCGAGATGATGATTATCGCGAGTGGAGCACCATCAGAGAAGAGCAGGAAGACGAACGTCGTGCGGCGGAAAAGATAGAACAGCCCGCTCCCGTTTCGCACCCCCAACCACTACCCGTCACCCCGGCAGCATCGGCATCTGCTACGCAACCCGCCGTGGGTCCGGGTCGTCCTGGCATGGCCACCGCGCTTGCAAACCAGCGCATCAGCCCGCCGGTACACGATGGGAGTTTTTTGAGAGGTTTTGCCGATGCTCCATTTCTGCAATCGTCTGGAAATCAACGGAAAAAGAAGAGATTCTGGTAGTAGGTATTTTTTCTGAAACGGGAGATTTTATTCCTATTGGCGCGTGTTTTCAACCGTTATTTTTTTTGATGTTGCGCAACCGGGTAAAGTTTCCGAAGCTGTTCACTTACTATTGAAGCCGTTGTGAGACCAGCGTGATCACCAGCCCGAGGAGACCTACCGCAACAGCTGCGCCTGCAACGTCAACAAAAGCAACTGCTACGTTATTGTAAAAGTGACTGGACGCAAGCCAATAGGTATTGGCCATCACTGCAACCAGAATGCCGACCACTGCACCCGTTATCGTTCCCTTTACGGGATCGGTGGTGCGGGTGAGGTGCGACAGGATATATACCATAAGCGTTGCATAGGCTGCGCATGATATAACAAGGAACAGCCAGCTGAACTCTTGGGGCGAACGTTTGAATCCGGCCAATTGTGTTGTGTTTGCCTCGGTATAGGTGCCGAGGGCAAGATCGAATATCAGCCATCCCACCAGAAAATAGGTGACTGTGCCGATAAGCGTAAGTAGAACGAACTTTTTCATTAATGTGCCTTTGAAAATTGACGTGAGGTTGTGTAAGATACATATAATTCTTTCTAAGAGAACCCGTAAAGTGCCGGCCCACAAGCAGCAGGTTGCAGGCGTTGTGCCGTTGTCATGAACGTTTGTTCTGTCTTTCGGTTACTGTGTTTCCTCCTCACAATCAATCACTTCGGCATGGTTTTTGTCGGGTTTGGGTTGTGTCATGCCTGCGTTATTTCGGGCAGAAAACGGTAGGCTTTGGTAGTGTGTAAGTGGTTCATACCGTCAAAACCCCTAATTTTAAGACTCATATTTGGAAAAAGGCGGGCTGTGTCCGTTAGTGCTTAGAAGATTATTAAAAGCGTAAAATGAAAAAGTTCTTCCTGAAACTGGTGTTGTGTGCCGGTTTATTTACCCCTTTTATTGCCGGTGCATCGGAAGTGTGGAAAGAGGTTCAGACGGGATTGCCGTCGAAAAATGTGCAGGTCATACATCCCGATGTGTACCGTACCTATCAACTGGATGTGCCTACGTTGCGTATGCATTTCAGTAACCTTCCGCAGAACGAGAACTTTGCCGAGATCGTGACCATACCCATGCCGGATGGCAGCACCCGCGACTTCAGGGTGTGGGAGACCAGTATGATGCCACAGGACCTTGCGGCTCAGTATCCTGACATCAGGACGTACAGCGGCTATGCCGTGGATGACCGTACCGTAACCGCGAAGTTCGACTTTACCCTCTATGGCTTCCATGCCATGGTGCTGGACGGGGAGAATACGGCCTTTATTGATCCGTTCGATAATCTGAACGACGGCTTTTATATAGGTTACTACAAACGCGACCTGGACCGTGAGTTCGCCAACAGGATGTTGTGCGGTGTACACAGTGCCGATGAGAACGGTCCGGCGGGTGAGCAGATGCAGATGGGAAACACCGGCCTTCCAAAACTGGCGCAGAAAACAGTGAACGGCTATGACTTGCGTACCTACCGCCTGGCGCTGGCATGCAGCAATCAGTATGCAACCGCGGTTACTTCACCCACTGCACCTACCAAGCCATTGGTACTTAGCAAAATGACCACCACCATGAACAGGGTGAATGGTGTATATGAGCGCGAGTTCTCGATAACCATGGTATTCACCTCTGCTCAGAACAATCTGATATTCACAACAGCCGCCGGTGATCCGTTTAACGCCATCAACTCTAATCCGTTATCATGCCTTACGACCAATCAGTCGCAGTGTAATTCAATTGTAGGTTTCTCTAATTACGATATCGGCCACGTGTTCACTACCGGTTCGGGCGGCTTGGCGACCCTTGGTTGTGTGTGTTCGTTCAGCAAGGCACAAGGTACAACCGGTTCGGCAACACCAACAGGTGACGGCTTCGATATAGATTATGTAGCGCACGAAATGGGCCATCAGTTCGGCGCCCAGCATACATTCAACAACAATACCAACGGAAGTTGTGGTGGCGGCAATGCTGAGTCCGGATCGGCATATGAGCCGGGTAGCGGTTCAACCATCATGGCATACGCCGGCATCTGTCCGCCGGACAATGTTCAGTCGCGCAGCGATGCCTACTTCCACAGGCACAGTATAGGGCAGGTGCTCACCTATGTGAACAGCTCGGGTGGTAATTGTGCAACAAAAACACCCACAAGCAACAAACTGGTGAAGTACACTACTATTTCGCCAACATCTTACACTATTCCGTACCTCACCCCGTTTGAACTTACCTCACCCGTGGTTACAGATTCGGCCGGTGACTCTGTAATACTTTATGCCTGGGAGCAGCACGATCTGGGTAGCTTCGGCAGCACTTTTGCGGCAACTACTTCAAGTGGTCCAATTTTCCGGTCCATCACGCCGTCTAAGTCTAACACAAGGGTATTCCCCAAAATAGCTTCGGTGTTGATAGGCAATCTTAATACAGCCTACGAAAAAGCACCTACAGTGGCACGTGCCATGAAGTTCAAATGTACCTATCGCAACATTCGCAACAATAAAGGTTGTGTGACCATACCCGACGAGGTGGTGACCGTAAATGCAGTGACCACCGGTACGGGTGCCGGCTTCAAGGTTACGAGTCAGGGCACAGCCGGTGTTTCCTACCTGGGTGGCTCTACCCAAACGGTGACCTGGACGGTACTGAATACAGATGTGGCCCCGATAGGCGCATCGAATGTAGATATCTGGATGTCGCAGAACGGAGGTACTACTTACCAGTACTTTGTAGGTACTTTCCCCAACAATGGTTCGGCAAGTATAACGGTACCAAACCCGGCAACATCGACCACCACTGCGCGTTTCAAGGTAAAGGGTGCCAACAATGTGTTCTTCAACGTGAACAGCGTGAACTTCAAAGTTGATTACAATCCGCTGGTGCCTATTTCTTACAACAGCGCCTCGAATGTATTGATGCCGGTAAATGAGGTGAACATCTTCCCTGTACCGGCTACAGAGGTTGTGCACATGACCACTACGCTGGCTGCCGATGCCGTTGTGACCAACGTGGTTGGACAGCGTGTATGGACAGGCCGCATAGACGGAAAAGCTGACATAGACGTGGCTTCGTGGAGCAAGGGCATCTACTATGTGAAACTGGTGGATGTGGCTACAGGCGCGCAAACTGTGAAACAGTTTGTGATACAGTAAGTATAAATGAGCATTCATGAAGGCGCATGATGCAATAACATCATGCGCTTTTTTTATTTTTGTTGAACATGTTCCCCTACACATGCGGGGAACCTACACAAACGAATGAAGACAAACAGAACTCTTGTGACCCTGGTGCTGTGCCTGAGCGCTACTGTGCAGGCGATGGCCGGTAATATATGGAAGAAAGTAGCAACACGCCCGGGAATGGCTGTGGACCGTGTGATAAGGGCGAGCGCGTGGCAGACCTTCGTGGCAGATGAAGCCGATATAAAGGCTGAGCTTGCCGATGGCAGCGTAGTGGAGGTGCCACTACCTGACGGATCGACAAGAACGTTCAGGGTGAAGCGGTCGGGTCTTTTGCCCGCTGCGCTTGCCGCTAAGTTTCCGCAGTTGCACACCTATGATGCTGTTGCAACGGATGATGCAAACGTAACAGCGAAGCTGGACTATACGGTATATGGTTTCCATGCAATGATCTATGACGGCTACAATACAAGTTTTGTGGACCCGGCAGGGACAGCGGCAAGCGGTGTTTATGTGGCACACTACAAGCGCGACGAGGTGCGGGGAGCTGACGCCAATGGCGGCTGCGAAGCACTGCACGACGCGCTGAACTTGCAGCCGGCGGGCCTTCAGGCAAAGCCGACCGCTGAAGCAGCAAGGGAACTGAACGGTGATACGCTACGCACATATAGGTTGGCACTGTCGTGCACCCATCAGTATGCCGAAGCAGTGACCGGAAGCACCAGCCCTACAAAGGCACAGGTGCTAAGCAAGATGACCACCACCATGAACAGGGTGAACGGTGTTTATGAAAAGGAACTGTCGGTGACGATGACCTTTGTACCGAACGAAGAGGCTGTAGTATTTGTCAGCAGTTCAGCCGATCCGCTGGGGGCATACAACTCAAGTGCCAGTTCGCTGCTTTCGGAGAACCAGACGGTGTGTGACGCGGCCATAGGTAACGCTAACTACGACATAGGGCATGCGTTCAGTACCGGTGCGGGCGGGCTTTCGCAGGTGGGGGTAGTGTGCAAAGATCCGCTGAAGGCGCAGAGTGTGACAGGGAGTGCAACACCTTATGGTGACGGATTTGACATTGATTATGTGGTGCATGAGATAGGGCACGAATTTGGCGCCGATCACACATTCAATAACAACCAGTCGGGTGCGTGTTATGCCAACGCGATGGTGAAGACCGCATTTGAGCCAGGCAGCGGATCGACCATCATGGCCTATGCGGGCATCTGCACGACAGACAATGTGCAGCAGCACAGTGATCCTTACTTTCACAGGGCAAGCCTGGCGCAGATACAGAAATACATGCTGACCGATGGCAACACCTGCCCGGTAAAGACGGCTACCGGTAACAAGCCTGCCGGAGTAGTGGCATTTGGTGCGAGTTATGTGATTCCGGCACGCACTCCTTTTGAGTTGGTGGCACCGACTGCTACCGACTCTATGAGCGGAGCCACCATCACTTATTGCTGGGAGCAATGGAACACAGGCGACTTTGGCCAGACCCAGGTGGGCGCCCGGTTGAGCGGGCCGCTGTTCAGATCTATGACACCATCTTCATCTCCCATGCGCTTGTTTCCTGATCTGGAAATGATACGCAATGGTCTGTTGAGCAATGCAAGTGTAGACAAAGCCTCGGGGCAGAAGCTGCCAGATACTTCAAGGTTTATGACGTTCAGGCTGGCTGTTCGCAGCTTGAAGGGAACTTATGGTTCATTCAACCTGCCTGATGATTCTGTGCATATCGATGTGATAAGGACAGGGGCAAGCGGGTTTAAGGTGACGAGTCAGAAGACCAGCGGCATAGTGCTTTCGGGCAACAGCAGCGAGACCATAACATGGGACGTGGCGTCTACAAACAGTGCTCCGATCAATACTGCCAACGTTGAGATCTTTATGTCGGCCGATGGTGGAAAAACGTGGACGTACAATCTGGGGACCTTCCCCAACAATGGATCGGCAACCGTGACGGTGCCCAATCCGGATACCAACATCACGGCTGCACGGTTTAAGGTGAAGGGGGCAGGTAACATTTTCTTTAACCTTAACGCGAAGGACTTTGGTGTGGTTCGCAACTTTGAGTCCGCGCTGGATATCTATCCCATACCTGCGTCGCGCACACTACACATAAAGTCCGATAACAACGGAGTGGTGCAGGTGGCTGTGTACAACGTGGCGGGCCACCTGGAGTGGAGCGGTGAGCTTACAGGCAACAGCGATCTATCTGTGGCGCGGTGGGCCAGCGGTGTTTACGTAATGAAGCTGGTGGATGCCGGCGGCCGAACCGTTATCAAGAAGTTTGTAGTGCAGTGATCAGCCCTTTAGTAGCTGTGTGACCGCACTATGCAGGTCGGGGTACCGAAAGCTGAAACCTGATCTCAGGGTTTTTTCGGCACTCACTGTGCAGCTTTTCAGTATCTCGATACTCATTTCGCCAAGGGCTATTTTGAGGAAAAATGCCGGCACCGGGGCAGGGATGGCAAGTCCGCCTTTAACTGCGGCAATGGTGCGCATCATGGTAGTGCCATTCACGGGTGTGGGTGCTACGCCATTATAAACGCCTGCCATAGTTGCGTCTTCAAGCGCTTTTACGAACAATTGTGCCAGGTCGTCGATGTGTATCCAGCTGATGACCTGTTTGCCGGAGCCAAGTATGGGCATGACGCCGAAGCCCAGCGGTTTGGCAAATTCGCGGAACGCGCCGGCCTCGGGAGCCAGAACAATTCCAATGCGGATGTTGACCGTACGCATGGCGGGTGCGGCGCGGTTCTCCTCCTCCTCCCACTGCCTGCACACAGTGCCGAGAAAGTCGGAGTGGACGGGTGAGGTTTCGGTAAATGGTTTTGGCGGCACACTATCGGGGCCATAATAGCCTATAGCGGAAGCGCCGACGAACGTTTTGCAGGAGGGGGCATGCGCTTTAAGCATATCGACGAGGAAGCGGGTGCCGCCAATGCGGCTGGAAGCTATCTTGTCTTTCTGCGCGGTGGTCCAGCGTTTGCCGGCAACGGGTTCGCCTGCCAGATGGATAACGGCATGGAGGCCTGCGAGGGCGGTGGTGTCGAAGCGGTTATTATCGGCATCGAGGAGGGCGTATTGGTATCCTTTGTTGCCGGTGCGCTCGGGCGACCGGGTGAGAATAGTGACACCATAACCTTTTGAGGCAAGCAGGGCGGCAATGCGCTTACCTACTGTACCTGTACCTCCTGTTATCCCGATCTGCATCATAGACCCCTGATTTTGTATCGAAATTAGGTAAAGGATGGTTGGGGGAGGGGTAGTAGGGGATTCTTTAACATATATTTTCACCGCCGGTGCAATAAAGGGACGAGAATGACGTTTTTTATGTAAACCAGCCACTCAATGGATAGAACTTTACGTAAGAAACTTACTCATAATCCCGCCACAGATTTCCTCAGAATTGCCCAGGCAGGTCTGGAAGACGGTACTTATTCGCTGCTGAGGGATGAACGCGAACTATATGCCGCGTTGAAGCAGGAAATGCTGCAACCAAGGCCCGAGGCAGTGTCAAAGCTGCTGGAACTGGCAAGAGCGATCTGATGATCACTTGTATATCTCGAAATCGCCCGTTGCGGGGAAGGAACCGCTATTGTTGAAGAGCGTGAAATTGATGGTTCCCTTCATGCCGGTATTGTCGGCGGAGGTAACGTTGATGGCAGAGGTCTCGGCGCCCATGTAGGTGAAAGTAGTGTCGCCGAGCAGCAATACTGACAAAGCTGATGAAACCGGGCGCGGCATCGTATAGCCGGTTAGTGTGGTCAAGTAGGCGCCTGTAGCTGTGGTTGTATCATCTTTACGACCCACCGCCGAAAGGGTGAGGTTCTTCCCCGGCCAATAGATCTGCAATTGGTATTCACGTTTGCCTGTCTTCGGGTTATTGCCTATAAACAGCGTATCGACCTGCACGGATGTAATACTGTCCGACACTTCTTTGTATTTTTTGCCCCTGAATTCAAGGTTGTAGAATGACACAGGGCCTGTTGGTTGTGTAACAGCGGGTGTGGAGTCCTTGTCTTTGTTGCAGGCGGCAACCAAGCAGGTGAGCGATATGAACAGAAAGCGTTTCAGAAGCAGGTAAGTTATGGGCAAAAATAGTCAAGTTTTGTCCGCAAAAAAGTGATTGCCAGCAACTTGTGCGGATTTTCTGTTATTATGACGTCCAGCAGAGGCGTAGTGGTTGGGCAGAAAAAACTAATTTTACCGAAACACAACGAACTTGCAAGCGCTGGTCTATTACATTTCTCTTCCGTTTCTCTACCTGCTGTCGTTGCTGCCATTCCCGGTACTATACCTGTTCTCTGATCTTGTTTTCTTTCTACTGTACAGGGTGATAGGTTACAGAAAGGAAGTGGTGTTGCAGAACCTGAGGAATTCGTTTCCTGAAAAGACAGAACATGAGTTGCTGGCCATAAGGAAGGCCTTCTTCCGCTACCTGTGTGACCTGTTCATAGAGACATTTAAGACACTGACCATAGGTCCGGACACGATGCGGAAGCACGCATATCTGACGCCCGGAGCGAAGCAGTTATTTTCGGACCTGAATGAAAAGAAGCAAAGTGCGATACTGGTGATGGGGCACCTCGGTAACTGGGAATGGGGTGGCAACTGCTTCAGTCTGGAGAACATGCAACAGCTGTATGTGATCTATCATCCGCTGCGGAACAAGTATTTCAACGGGTTGATGTACCGCATGAGGACACGCTTCGGTGCGCGGCTGATACCAATGAAGAATACCTTTAAGGAGATGTTGGGCAACAGGAGCGGAGTGAATGTGACAGCATTTATTGCCGACCAGACCCCGCAGCCCGACAATGCTTACTGGACCACGTTCCTTAATCAGGATACGCCCGTGTTCTGGGGAACTGAAGTGATATCGAGGAAGCTGAAGTTGCCAATAGTGTATGTGCATATCCGCAGGGTGAAGCGTGGATACTACGAACTGCATGCCGAGCTGCTGGTGGCCGACCCAGCTACGACGAAAGAAGGAGAGATATCGGAGCTGCACACGCGGCGGCTGGAGCGCGACATCATAGCCGAACCTGAAACATGGTTGTGGTCGCACAGGCGGTGGAAGCACAAACGTCCGCAGGCTGCACAAGAGGGATAGTTACGCGGCTTTTGTTTAAATTCGCAGTATTCACAACTGTTTATGACCCGTTACTATCTTGTTCCGTTACTGATACTGGTTTTATTTTCTTCCTGCCACCGCAAGCTGCACAAACAGCGAAGGGCCACGAAGCACAAACTGACGACGGAAGAATATATTGCTGCCTACAAGAAGATAGCCAGGAAGGAAATGCGTAAACATGGTATTCCTGCCAGCATTACACTGGCGCAGGGGATACTGGAATCGAACAGCGGCAACAGCGAACTGGCACGTAGAGCGCATAATCACTTCGGCATTAAGTGCACGGGCGACTGGAACGGAAGAACGTATCATGTGGATGATGACAAGCCGAATGAGTGTTTCAGGCGGTACAAACATGCTGAAGCGTCTTTTCACGACCATTCTGATTTTTTGAAACGAAAAAGGTATGAAGC
Source organism: Chitinophagaceae bacterium (assembly GCA_014879545.1). Lineage (GTDB taxonomy): Bacteria > Bacteroidota > Bacteroidia > Chitinophagales > Chitinophagaceae > Nemorincola. The sequence goes on from JACSRV010000178.1 coordinate 9,861, forward strand.
GCTCTTTGAACTGGACCGCGATGACTACGAAGGATGGGCAAAGGGATTGAAGAAAGCCGGTTATGCGACCAATCCAAAATATCCCCAGCTATTAATAAACCTGATAGAGAAGCATAAACTTTACAAATACGACTAGCTTTTTTGAGCAAGCGGCTGTCTTAATTGGATATCTTTACTAAGCACAATCTGAAACTATGCGCAATACTGTACTTACTGTGATCATGCTGCTACTGGTAGTGCCCACGTGGGCGCAGCGCCGCAAAAAGAAGGACAAGGAGGAGAAAGTGCCTGTTTACAACTACCTTATTGACGATCCGATGGACAAATTCGGGCGGCAGCAGTATAGCGTGCCGGTGTGGAACTTTTACCTGTTACCTGAGTTTTTCAATTTCATGCAGCAGAGGCTGGGAGACACCATCATTCGTTATGATGCCTATGATATTGACAGTAAGAAGTTGGGGGTGGATACCTTGAAGGACTACACACGGCTTCGATTTTTGTCGAAGGTATATCAGTATGTGGACCATGTGAACAAGTATAAAGACTCGAACGGAGTGTGGCAGCCGCTGCCTATCGAGCGCATTATGTATAGGTATGACAAAGCGGGAACAGACCTGTGGATGACGGTGGACTATCATACTAATAAATCGGAGACTGTGAGGGAGTACCCTAATGAAATAACGAAGAGTGATTCAATAACGATCACCGACCCGGTAACAGGCGGTGAGTTCATGAATGTGTACCGTTATTACAAGGTTGCTCCGGTAAAATAGTTCGTCGGGACTGCTTGCTTAACAGGTTTGTAGCAAGGTGTTATTTAGCCCATTCGTTAATGGCAGTTTCAAATGCAGCCTCGTTGCCGGTGATGGCGGCAAGACGCTGTATGACCCGCTCGACCAGCGCATCGGGGCAAGAAGCACCGGAAGTGATCATGACCCTGAGAGGGCGATGAGCGGGCAGGTAGTTTGCAGTTTCCAGTTCGAGATGTTTGTGCTGATCGTAGTGTCTGATCTCCTTTTCTGACGCCAGGCAGAACTCATCGTTGATGTAGTAAGTGGGTAGTTTATGCTCGCATAATTCGGCGAGGTGCGATGTGTTGGAACTATTGTAGCCGCCTATTACCAGCGCGAGATCAGCAGACTCTTCGAGCATGCCCTGTACTGCGCCCTGGTTGTCGTTGGTGGCATAGCAGAGTGTGTCGCGTGTGTCGGCAAAACGATCGGCGATCTGATCGGCGGGTGTGTTGTAGTGACCGATGATGATGCCTTTGAGGTAGTCGGCAATAGCCTGTGTTTCGCTGGCCAGCATGGTTGTCTGATTCACTACGCCAATGCGCGCGAGGTCTTTCGCGGCATCGAAGCCTACGGAGTATTGGCCTTTGAAGTCGGTGTAGAAATTGTTGGGGTCCAGTTCGCCGGTGATATATTTTGCCAGTAACTGTGTCTGCTCCATGTCCTTTACGACCACTGTGGGTGTATGAGCCTTGCTGTGAGAGAATGTGGCACGTGTCTCTTCGTGGCCGGGCTTGCCGTGCACCACCACCGTGTAGCCGTCGTTGCCTATTTTCTCGGCACGGTTCCAAACCTTTTCCACAAACGGACAGGTAGTCTCGTACCGGGTTGGGTCTATGCCTTTATTGCGCAATGTTTCTTCCAGCTCCAGGGTAGTGCCGAAGGCGGGAATGATGACCACGTCGTTGGGGGTGAGTTCGTCCCAGCTGATGAGCATGTTTCCCTTGGTGTCCATGATGAAGCGCACGCCGAGCGCGATGAGGTCGGCATTGACGCCGGGGTTATGGATCATTTCGCTGAGGAGGAATATCCTTTTGCCGGGGTTTTCATCGACAGCCCTGAATGCTATCTCGATAGCATTTTCAACGCCGTAGCAAAA
>JACSRV010000157.1 GCA_014879545.1 Chitinophagaceae bacterium
CGCTGACCAATGCCGAGCGGTACATTACTGACGAGCTGAAGCAGAAAGAGGAGTTGATTCTTGCCGCCGAAGACAAGATCAAAAGTCGCAAGGCTGCTATCGACAGTACAAAAGCAGCACGCGAACGTGCACTGGACAGTGCTACAACAGCACGCGAAAAAAAGGCGGACAGCATAAAGGTCAGTCGAGAAAAAAAAACGGATAGCATCGCAAAGGCTCGCAAGCGGGTAACGGATAGCGTGGCTGCCATAAAAAAGTATAAAGAGAGCAGGAAATACCGCGATAGTGTCACAAAGTCGAAAAATGCCAAAACAAAAGCAGTCACCGATAAACGTCAGGCACGTATCGACTCCATACAGGAGGCACGCAAACATGTGTCAGATAGTGTAGCCAAGGTACGCACCACCCGTACAGACAGTATAAGAGCACGCCAGAAAAACCGAACCGACAGCCTGGAGCGTGTAAAAAAATATAAGGCAAGTAAGCGATACACCGATAGTGTGACACTGGTGCGACGACATCGGTCGGACAGCATAAAAGCCATACAAAAGAACTTCAGAGACAGCGTTGCCGCTGTTCGGAAAAAGTCGTTGGACAGCACCAAAAAGGTACGCACCCGCATCCTCGACAGCACCAAAACCGCTCGCCTTAAAGTAATGGACAGCATAAAGGCTGTGCGCAAAGCAAAGACCGACAGCCTTGCTAAAAAGAAAGAAAACAAGGAAAAACTGGCAAAGGCAAACGAGAAAAAGAAACTCGATGCCCTCAAGCTTAAGATAGACCTGAAACAGAAAAAAGAACGGGAAGCATGGTCAAATAAGACCATGTTGAAAAAGAACTGGGGGCCCAAGCGACGCCTGACACAGAACTCGTTCACGCACTACAACTATTATTTCAACGCGAACCGGAAGATGGAGGAGGCCGAGCTGAACATGCGACGGGTGAACAAGGAAAATCTGGACTCACTCATCGGGCTGTTCCCATACGACCCTAATAAAGATTCGTCGCTTTTCGCATCAGACATGGATAGTATTATCCGAAAAGTATCCGTCGGCATACAGATCCACGACCCACGCATAAAATGGGGCAACGATATGTACCTCCTCCTGGGTCAGGCATACTACTACAAAGGCAATTACGAAAATGCCGCCACCTCTTTCCGCTACATCATCGCCAGCGACCAATCGGCGAAAAACAAAAAGGGTAAGGGGAAAAGCAGTTACTCCTACAGATCGAAAACTTCATCGTCGATCGTAGAAAAGAAAAAGAGATCGAAACTCGCTTTTTTGCAACACAGATCAGTGCATAACGATGCGATTCTCTGGTTAGCGCGTACCTACAATACTGCAGGTCAGATAGAGAATGGCGAATCAGTTCTCTCCTTGCTGGAGTATGAAGAAGACCTTCCCGACAATCTGATTGGCCGTTTGCACATTGAAAAGGCTTTTGCCTACCTCAAACAAAGAGATTACGTAGAAGCATCAAAAAGGCTGTCACTTGCGGTGGACGATGACTACCTGCCTGATTGGTTGAAACTTCGCGTGGCTATTCTCAATGGCCAGATCCTCATGAATACCGGCGAGTACATTGCCGCTTCAGAGAATTTTGAGAAGGCTATTGACCTCTATCCCAAAATAGATATGGACTTCTACGCCAGAAAGCAGATCGCCGCCTGCAAACTTCTGGCAGGTCAAAGCATGGCCGATGCGGTTCCACCTTTGAAAAAACTACTTAAGGACGCTAAGTACTCCAGCCAATTCGATCAGGTTTATTATGTGTTGGGTTCACTCTCTGCAAAGTCGGGGAACAAAGAAGAGGCGATAGATTATTTTACGAAGAGCACTAAAACACCAAAGGCCAGCAAGAAACAAAAAGCCCTGTCGTTTGCCGCTTTGGGCGATGTGTATTACTCATCGGGCAAATACGCCAATGCGAAATCTTCTTACGACAGTGCTGCAAAATACTCATCTGGCAGCAAAGACAAAGCTATTGCCGCAGCGGTTCAGCGCAGCTCCGGCCTTAAAGAAGTATCCGGTCCGTTGGCCACAATTCGCGAACAGGATAGTCTTTTGCACCTTGCCTCACTCAGCAAAAAAGATCAGCAAGCGGCAGCACGCAAATACCTCCGCGATATGGAAAAACGCCGGCAGGACAGCATCTTTAATGCCGAGAACGCGGCTACAGTAAGTGCTGGCGAAACCGAAACAGACAAACCGTCAGAAGGCCCTGCGTGGTACTTCAGCAACCCTACCCTGCTGTCTCAGGGCAGTGCAGACTTTAAAAGAAAATGGGGCAACCGCCCGCTTACCGACAACTGGCGCAGAACATCCGGTCAGCCACTTGCCGGTGGAGCTAAATCCGAAAACAGCACAGAGGAGGATGGAGACGAAGATGCCGCTGAAAAAGGAGACAACGGCCTGCCTACCGAGGAAAGTCTGCTTGCGCGCATACCAAACACACCCGAGAGAAAAGAAACAGCCCAGAAAATACAACAGAAAGCATACATCCTGCTGGCAAAAGCCTACACCGACCAGCTTGAAGATTACAACGAAGCGCTCAACGCGCTTGACTCACTCAACAAACGCTTTCCGGCTCACACCCAGAAGGAAGAAGAACTGTACCTGCGCTACCGTATAGCCATGAAACAGAACAAATTGGACAAGGCGAAACAGTATAGCGACGAACTCCTCAAAAAGTATCCGAAGTCACAATACGTCAATGCGCTGAAACCGAAAGTGAGCGAAAGCAAAGCAACCAACGAGAACACTTCAGAGGTAGCTACCTACTTCGACCAGACCTATGATCTGCTCATGAAGCATCAATATACCGAGGTGCTGATGCGCACCGAAGCTGCGAAAAATAAGTTCTCCAATCCTGTTTATGCAAAACGCTTCCAGCTTACCGAGGCTATGGCATATGCGGGTTCGGGGAACTACGATGTCGCCGATTCACTCACGGCCGTTTTCATAAAGAACAACCCTTCCGATTCACTTACTGATTGGGCAAAGATCGTGAAGGCATATATAAAAGATATGAAGACAGGCGGCAAACCATCGTGGTACAAAGAAGGAGCCGCACCGCCACCATCTGCAACTGCAGCTAAGAAAGAGACTAAGGCACCGGCAACTCCCGATGTTGACCTACCCCCTGCAATTCCGGATGCACCAAAAGTATTTACCTATCAGTCCGACAGCGAACACTACTTCATCGCCGTGCTAGGTGGCCTCGATTCCCGCACGCTTGGTTTCAAACGCGCTATCCGCTCTTTTGACTCGCTCAAGTTCGCTGATGCCGGGCTGGATGTACTTATAGATATGTACAGCATGTCTCAGGTAGTAGTGCAGGTGCGTAAATTCACCAATGCCGCCAACGCTAAGATCTATCTGAACGAGTTCATCAACTCAGGTCCACTCAGCAAGTATCAGCCGGGCGAGATAAGTACCTACATCATATCTGCCAACAACTACAAAAAAATGTTCGCAGACAAGTCGGTCGACGCTTACAAAGCCTTCTATTCAAGCTACTACAACAAATAGGGCTACCCGACTCTCTGCAAAAATCTGCTGTTATGCGTACAATTATTACCAATATCAGGCAACTGCTGCAAACCCACGACAACAATGCTCCGGCAAGGATCGCGGGTGCCGACATGGACAATGTGCCACACATCGAAAATGCCTGGTTGATCATAGAGAACGGTATTATCCACAGCTATGGCAGCATGACGGCTTTACCTGCCGCTGCCAATGCCGACGAACACATTGACGCCACAGGATCGCTGGTGTTGCCAGCCTGGTGCGATAGCCATACCCACCTCGTTTTTGCCGCTCCTCGCGATGGCGAATTCGTGGACCGGATCAAAGGCGTGAGTTATGAAGAGATCGCGCGACGCGGTGGGGGCATCCTCAACTCGGCACGCAAACTCAACGAGATGGACGAGAACCTGCTGTATGAACAAAGCATGGAGCGGCTGCTGAATGTGATGGCGCAGGGGACAGGAGCCATTGAGATCAAGAGCGGCTACGGTCTCTGCCTGGAGGGAGAGCTGAAAATGCTTCGTGTCATCCGTCGACTCAAGGAAAGTGTCCCCATTCCGGTAAAAGCATCCTTCCTTGCAGCGCACGCCTACCCTATCGAATACAAACAGAACAAGGCTGCTTACGTGGACCTTATCATCGACACCATGTTGCCACGCGTTGCCGGCGAAGGACTTGCCGACTACATGGACGCATTCTGTGAAGAGGGTTTCTTTGGCGTGGCAGAAACAGAACGACTGCTGGAAGCCGGCTGGAAATACGGACTGAAACCAAAGATCCACGCCAATCAGCTGCACTACTCCGGTGGCGTTCAGGTGGGCGTCAAACATAACGCGCTCAGTGTCGACCATCTTGAATGCGTGGGCGATGCAGAGATCGCTTCGCTGCTGGGCAGTAATACCATGCCGGTATTGCTGCCGGCAGCCGCATTCTTCCTGGGTATCCAATACCAGCCCGCCCGCAATATCATAGATGCCGGGCTTCCGGTCTGCCTCGCCACCGATTACAATCCCGGTTCGTGTCCATCCGGCAATGTACCCCTGCTCACCTCTATTGCCTGCACCCAACTCCGCATGACGCCGAATGAAGCACTGAATGCAGTGACCATTAACGGCGCCGCCGCCATGGAACTGGAACAAACGATGGGCACAATCACCCCCGGCAAGAAAGCCAACCTGATCATCACCAAACCCATGTCCGCCTTCTCGCAGGTTCCCTACGACTTTGGCAACAATCCGGTAAAAAGGCTGATTGCATAAAACTTTGTAAACATTCAAAAACAAACACAGGTGACCGGCAACCACAAATTGTCCGACACACTATGCCAAACATAATAGAGGAGTAAACAACTTATTAACTATCTTAGCCCTTTAGCTACAACAGGAACATATGGGTATATTTACTAAAAAGCCGATCGGGCAGCTCATTAACGACTCGTCGGACGGAGAGAAGAACCTCAAGAGAACCCTAAGTGCGGGCAACCTCGTGGCCCTGGGTATCGGTGCCATCATTGGTGCCGGTTTGTTCGTACGTACAGCGGCAGCGGCTGCCAACAATGCAGGCCCTTCAGTTACCATCGGCTTCGTAGTGGCCGCCATCGGTTGTGCGCTTGCCGGTCTCTGTTATGCCGAATTCGCATCCATGATACCTATTGCAGGTAGTGCTTATACCTATTCTTACGCTACTATGGGCGAACTCGTTGCCTGGATCATAGGCTGGGACCTCGTTCTGGAATACGCAGTAGGCGCAGCTACGGTGGGCATTGCATGGAGCGAATACCTCAATAAACTATTAGAGATGTTCGGTTTACACATCCCCTATCAATGGTCGCACTCCCCCTTCGAGGTCTGTGACGGCACCGGCTCCTTTATTGCCGAGGCCGGCGCACATGGCATCATGAATATCCCCGCCCTCTTCATTATCCTTATGCTCACCATGCTTTTGATACGTGGCACCAAAGAATCCGCTTTCGTAAATGGCATCATCGTTATCTCTAAAGTCGCTATCGTGATAATGTTCATCGTGCTCGGCTGGAGCTATATGAACCCGGTCAACCACGCTGAGTATATTCCTGCTGCAACCAAATATGTTGATAGTCAAGGAGTTTCGCACAACTACGGCGGCATATGGGGTATCCTTGGCGCTGCAGGTGTGGTATTCTTTGCCTTCATCGGTTTCGACGCGGTATCAACTGCCGCCCAGGAAGCGAAGAACCCCAAAAAAGACATGCCTATCGGCATCCTGGGGTCACTGGTAGTGTGCACCATTCTCTACATCCTGTTCGCGCACGTGCTCACAGGTGTAGCACCGGTGAACGATTTCCGTACTCAGGGTAAAGAAGCATCAGTGGCATATGCCATCAAAGCATACATGAGCGGTTACGGCTGGCTGGCAAACCTCGTTACTGTGGCCATCCTGTTCGGCTTCTCATCGGTGATCCTCGTGATGCTGATGGGACAATCTCGTGTATTCTATTCCATGAGCCGCGACGGTCTGGTGCCGAAAGTATTCTCTGACCTCCACCCCAAGTACCACACCCCACACAAATCAAACTGGATCTTCTTTGTACTGGTGGGTGGCTTCGCGGCCTTTGTTCCCGGCGATATCGTTGGCGACATGACCAGTATCGGCACCCTCTTCGCGTTCATTCTGGTGTGTGCAGGTGTATGGATACTCCGCAAGACCGACCCCGATATTCAACGTCAGTTCAAGGTACCGATGGTGCCCGTTGTGTCAACACTCGGCATCATTGTGTGCAGTGCCATGATCGCGGGTCTCGGCTGGACAAACTGGGCGCGCCTCGGTGGATGGCTGGCTCTGGGCCTCATTATTTATTTCGGGTACAGTAAAAAGAACAGCAAATTGAAATAGATTTTTTATCTTTACAATAAATAATACGTTTACAACATGTGAATGGTGTAAACGGAAACTAACCACCCTAAATTTTAAGTTTTGCTGACCGGATTAAGGATATTGCTTGCTGAAGACAACTCACTCAACCAGAAAATTGCCAACTTCATGCTGGCAAAAAATGGTGTAGAGGTGGTAACGGTTGGCAATGGAATTGAAGTGATCAACGAACTGGAGAAGAACGAATATGACCTTGTGCTCATGGACGTTCAGATGCCGGAGATGGACGGTCTCGAAGCCACCGAGCACATCAGGAAGGTCATGAAGAACAATATTCCCATTGTAGCGCTTTCTGCCAGCAACTTTGAGGACGAACTTAAAAAATGCCTCGCCTTTGGCATGAACGCATACATTGTAAAACCAATTGATATCGTAAAACTCTCAGACATAATAGACACACTTTCAAAAGAAAACAAGATCAATACAAGAAGCACTTTATAATGAATACACCCCTCTTAGATCTGAGTTACCTTTTTGAAATTTCTTTCGGCGATGCCAAGTACGTGTTCGATGTCCTCTCGATATTTATAGAGACATTCCCGCCCGGCCTTGCAAACCTTGAGAAACTCATCCGTGAGACCGACGACTATGACGCCATCCACAAACAGGCGCATACACTCAAATCCAGTGCAAGCATCGTGCGTATCCGCGAGATGTATGACGACCTCACCCGCATCGACATGCTGGCTCGTTCAGAGACCGGCAAGACCGAGATGATCGCGAGGATAGACAATGTACTGTTCAACTTCCGAAAGGCACTGCCACTCATTCAGGCCGAACGCGGACGGAACAAACCTGCAAATTAATTGTAAGGAAACTTACTTATCCCGCTCCAGTAACATAGCGGCCAACTGCCTCAACGGCTCCTTGCGTGCTGTTGGTATGGCCACGTCTTCCAGTCCGGCAAATGCCAGGTCACTGTAGCGCGCCACAGCGGCACGGCAAGCCTTATCGGCACCGGTGGCGCTGAACAGTTCCAGCGTGCGCTGCACCTTATCGGGCGCGTTGCCTGCCAGCAGTTCATTAATTGCAGCCCGCTGGTTTGCATCGGCCTGAGCAAGGGCTGTTATCAGCAGGTAGGTCTTTTTGTTGGCAAGTATGTCTCCCCCATTCTGCTTACCCAACTTGTCGCTCTCTCCAAACGCATCCAGATAATCGTCCTGCAGCTGGAACGCGATACCCATATTCTTGCCGAACTCATATAGCTTATTGGCGTTGTCGCCCAGCGCACCATTTGTCAGCGCACCCATCTTCAGACTGCATGCCAGCAACACCGATGTCTTCAGTGTTATCATGCGTATGTACTCTTCAATGGTCACATTGTCGCGGCTCTCAAAATCCATGTCCAGCTGCTGCCCCTCGCACACCTCTATGGCGGTGCGGTTAAAGACCTGCATCATGGGTTGCAGGGCACGCGTAGCCTTTGCCAATGCCTCGTAAGCAAATATGCACATCACATCTCCGCTCAGTATGCCCGCAGTCAATCCGTATTTCTGATGCACAGTGGCCTGACCGCGTCGCAGGGGGGCCTTGTCCATGATGTCGTCATGTATCAGCGTAAAGTTGTGAAACAACTCCACCGCTGCAGCTGCATGCCATGCGTCATCATTTATCTCGCCAAACAGTTCTGCAGCCATCAGGCACACTACCGGCCTCACTCTTTTGCCACCTATTGCCAGCAGATAGCGGCACGGATCGTATAAATTGGCCGGTGCTGCCGGAAAAGGCAGTGTGGCCGAGAATCGTTCTTCAAATGCTGTTACAAGCGTGGCAAATGACTGCATTACTTCTTCTTTCGTTTTGTTTGTTTGTTTTTGTTCTTGTCCTTACTCTTATTTCGTTTGTCGTCCTTTCTGCGACCGGGTGCAGGCGGCATGTGCCTTTTACGGCCCGTCATCACAGGTGCCTCTGCCAGCGAATAGTCTATCTGGCGTTTTATGAGGTTGGCGGCTGCTACACGCACCTTCACCTTGTCGCCCATCGCAAACCTCAGACCCGTGCTGCGACCCACTAATGCGTATTCATGCTCTATGAACTCGAAGTAGTCAAAATCGGTAAGGTCGTGTACCGATACCAATCCCTCACACTTGTGCTCCACGGTCTCGGCCCAGAACCCGAAGGTAGCTACTCCGCTGATAATTGCATCAAAAACATCGCCCACATAGTCCTGCATGTATTCCACCTGCTTGTACTTGTTGGCGGCACGTTCGGTCTCCATGGCCCTGCGCTCCTGGTCGGAGCAGTGGCGGCATTGTGCTTCCAGTTGTTTGATGGGTTCTATGTCGTTGTCCAGGCACTGCTGCAGTATCCTGTGTACCAGCACATCCGGATATCGGCGTATGGGTGATGTGAAGTGGCAATAGTGCGCAAAACCCAATCCGTAGTGACCTATGTTCTCGGTAGTATACACCGCCTTGGCCATGGTGCGTATGCCCAACTGCTCCAGCACATGTTGTTCCGGCTTGCCCTGCACGGTCTCCAGCATCTTGTTGAATGACCTTGCTATGGCCTCGCCCGATGACAGATCGAATGCAACACCATAGTTGGACGCGAACGAAGTGAACAGTCGCAGTTTATCTTCATCAGGCACATCGTGCACACGATATGGGAACGGCACCGGCTTGTCTTTATGACGAATGCCACCCACATATTCAGCCACCGTCCTGTTGGCCAGCAACATAAACTCTTCTATCAGTTGGTGCGCCTCCTTGCTTTCCTTTATCACTATACCTATCGGCTTGCCCGTCTCATCCAGCTTGAAGCGCACCTCCTGCGACGAGAAGTTGATGGCCCCCTTCTTGAACCGCTCGGCCCTTATGCTCTGCGCCATGGTATTCAGTATCAGCAGTTCCTTGGCATGGTCGCCATCGGCACCTTCTATTATCTCCTGCACTTCCTCGTAAGCGAACCGCCTGTCCGACAGTATCACCGTGCGGGCTATGCGGTGTTCCTTCACCTTGCCCTGCTTGTTCAGCACAAATATCACCGAGAAGGTGTACTTCTCTTCATTGGGCCGTAGCGAGCACAACTCGTTCGACAGGCGCTCGGGCAGCATGGGCAGCACCCTGTCGGGCAGGTACACACTGGTGGCCCTGCGGTAGGCTTCCTTATCCAGTGCGCTGCCGGGTTCTATATAGTGGCTCACATCAGCAATGTGTACCCCCACTTCATAGTAGCCCCCCTTCAGCGCCCTGAACGACAATGCATCGTCAAAGTCCTTGGCATCTACCGGGTCTATGGTCATGGTCAGCACATCGCGCATATCCAGCCGCTTCTTTATCTCGTCCTTCGCCACTCCCTCGGGGTAGCGTGCGGCATCCTCCAGCACATCATCAGGAAAGCGCAGCGGAAACCCGTTCTCCATCAGCAGCCCCTGCATGGCCTGTTCGTTCACCGACTCGTTCGTCAGCACACTTATCACCTCGCCCACCGGGTTCTTGGTCTTACCCGTCCACTCCACTATGCGGGCCACAGCGGCATCGCCATCGTGCGCCCCGTTCAGCAGGTGCAGGGGTATGTATATGTCCACAGGTATCTTCTCGCTATCGGGCACCAGGAACGCGAAGTGCGGATGCACCTCTATGCGGCCGCTGAACTCGGTCTGCTTCCTGCGCACCACTTCCACCACAAAACCCTCTTTCCGCTTGGTACTGTCGCGACCCGCGCGCACTTCTACCTTCACTTCATCCCCATCCAGCGCGTTCAGCATATTGTCGCGCTTCACCATTATATCTTGTTCCAGACCCTCCACTATCACAAAACCCATTCCGCTGCGGGTCACCGAAAGCCTGCCCCTGAACACGTTCTGACCTGCGTCGTTCGTCTTACTTTTCTTTGTATTCTTTGGCATAATTATATGTTATTCATCTAAAGGTACAACGATTTGAGCATGCGTACCCGCTATGGCATGTTACCATTTCTTTTCTATGCTCTCCAGGATGGATGCATAGTTCACGTAGCGCTCCTCCGATATGCGCCCGTCGGCAACGGCCTGCTTCACCGCACAGCCCGGCTCGTTCCTGTGCTGACAATTATTGAACCGGCAGTGCTGCAACTCCTCCCGCATCTCGGGAAAGTAGTGCGACAACAACTCCCGCTCTATGTCTATCAGCCCGAACTCCTTTACACCAGGTGTGTCTATGATGCGGCCGCCATACGCGCCGTTCTCGCCCGGCAGATCGAACATCTCGGCAAATGTGGTGGTGTGCTGCCCCTTGCCGCTCCAGCCCGACACCGCATTGGTGCGTATCTCCAGCCCCGGTATCAGCTGATTGATGAGTGTGCTCTTCCCTACCCCCGAATGCCCGCTGAACAAGGTAACCTTGCCCGCCAGCAGCGTCTTCAGTTCGGTCAGGCTATCGGCATGGGTGGCCACTACAGGCAGCACTTTGTAGCCCGCACCTTCATAAATGTCGGCCCACTGCCCCAGTATGGCCATGTGTTTGGGCTTCAGTATATCCACCTTATTCACCACCAGAATGGCCGGTATATGGTAGGCTTCAGCCGTCACCAGGAAACGATCAATAAAGCCTGTAGAAGTGCGCGGATCGGTGATGGAGGCAACCAGCAGCGCCATGTCAATGTTAGCTGCAATGATGTGTTTCTGAGACGGATTGTGCGGCGACACACGCACCATGTAATTGTTGCGGGCAGCCACACTGCCTATGATGGCCGTCTTCACCGCCTCGTCTTCGGGCTCAAACACCACCGTATCGCCCACCGCCACCGGATTGGTAGAGGATATCTCCTCGTCTATCTTCAGCTTGCCCTTTATCCGGGCATTCCATTGTGTGCCATCGGCTGTGCGCACAACATACCAGCTGCCGGTCGATTTATATACGGTACCCTCCATATTCGTTCTCACACCAAAAGTAAAGGGAATTTCACACACTTAGCAAACAGATACCACATATACGCATCAGCAACCTGCATTGAACAACAAAGGAATACCCACCACTATTATCACCATAAGTACCGCCAGACTCGCCTTGCGGGTGATCTGCGTCCTTACCTGTTCCTTTGCTTCGCGTTCGTTCATGTATTGGGTACAAAGATAGGAAGGAAATGTGGGTACAATGGGAGAAGCCCCGTGGCATTGTGCGCCTGCCTCGACGAAACAATCTCGCAATAGTAAATATAGGAACAAATAAAACCCACAACCACGCAAATAGTTATTTTGCGAGATTGCTTCGTCACAACCTTCCCGCATGCCATACTTTGTTCCTCGCAATGACGGATACCGACACTCGTCATTGCGAGAAGCC
>JACSRV010000180.1 GCA_014879545.1 Chitinophagaceae bacterium
AACATACAGTTCATATTCAGCGAATACGACAACCAGCAGCGCAGGGAAAAATGTATGTCCGGTGTGAGGGAAGCACTATTGCGTGGCGAATGGTGTACCTCTCCACCAACAGGGTATGATATTGTCAAAACAAATGGCGAGAAAAAAATAGTCGTAAATGCGACGGGTAAATTGCTTAGAAAGGCTTTTTACTGGAAAGCGCATGACAAGCTTTCAACCGAAGAAATAAGGCGCAAACTCTCGGCTCTGGGTGTAAAGCTATCCAGCCAACGGATGTCGGAGATTTTCAGAAACCCCTTCTATTGCGGATTGCTGGTTCATAACCTGTTGGAAGGGCAGGTTATAGAAGGAAAGCAGGAAAAGCTGATCTCCAATCAGATATTCCTACAGGTAAATGGCGTTTTGTCGGAAAACAAGCAGGGCTATAGCATAGAACCTGAAAACGACGAGATACCGCTAAAACAGTTTTATAAATGCGAAGACTGCGGTAAATACTTGCGGGCATACAAAGCCTATAAGAATCAAAAGTACTACTATAAGTGCAATACACCCGGCTGTAAGTGCAACCGTAAGGCCGATGACCTGCATGACAAATTCAGGAAACGGCTTTCAGAATTTTCTCTCAACGTCAATGATGACACAAAGCATCTGATCAGGGAACAAATGATCGCATCTTTTAATCAGCTAAGCGAACAGAGTGAGGAGACGGAAAAAGACCTTTCTGGGAAATTGGAAGAGGCAAACAAGAAGCTGGAGAGGCTGGAGGAGCGTTATATTCTTGAAGAAATAAACCAAAGTATGTTTGAAAAGTATAGTGCGGTATTCTCAGGTGAAAAGAAAAATATTGAGCAGGAGTTATCAAAATGTCAGGTAGGGGTGTCGAACCTTGAAGAATACGTGGATTTTGCGTTAGAAGCATCCTCGAAACTCACGACAGCATGGGATTTGGGCGATTATAGGGAGAAACAGGAACTCCAGTTTTTGATATTTCCTAAAGGCATCTTGTATAACCGAAAAAATGACGAGTGTCGAACCGAAGAAGTCGATGAGATTTTTGGCTACTTTGCAAGCCTGAACTACGTTTTGAGAGAAAAGAAAAGCGGAAACTGCAATACAAAACTGCAATTTCCGCCTCTGGTAGTCGCGACAGGAATCGAACCTGTATCAAAAGTTTAGGAAACTTCTATTCTATCCATTGAACTACGCAACCAAACCAAATAACAGATGCAATTAATAACATGCAAACTGATAAATGAGGTGCAAAAGTAAGATTTCTGAACAGGTTTACAAACTCATTTTTCAGTTGACGTTTTTCTATCACATCTGCATCATAATGCCAATGTACCAATGTCACACACCTGCTACCTCGGTCATCTCACAACCTCCTTACCCGAACCTTTTTAGTAGTAATTGTCGCGAAGTACGGTCGCTCCGATGGTGGGTTATTCAAAAATTGTATCACAGCGTTGGCAACACCCCTATGTTCGCCAAAAGTGAAACGTAAAAAGAGAACGGTGAGTCCTTCCTTATGATGCGAAAACACCCACTCACCAAAGTCTTTATCTTGAGTAATAAGTATCCAATCATTTTCCACGGCAACGTCTATGACCTCTTCATCAGAAATTCCACTCGCAGATTCACGAACAGAGGTAACGGACAACCCTTGTCCTCTTAGCGCAGCAATTATAAATCCATGTAAGTTCTCATCCGCAAGGATCATGCCGCCGTTATGAGGGATTCATTAGATATCACATCGCTTGCATAAGCAAGAACAGCACTTATGTGCACCGGCTTCAAATGGGGGTATGCTGTAATGACATCTTCTGCAGATGCCCCTTCCGATAACATCTGCAATATTAATTCCGCGGTCAAGCGCGTACCCTTTATCACAGGTTTCCCAAGCATCACATCCGACCTCGACTCCAAATATTCCCTGTAGTCCATACTAACTTTTTTATCTCCCTGACAGTAAAAATACAAATAATAACTAATAGAAGTACGCTGGCAATGTCTAGTACCTCTCTGACCTGAACGTGCAACACAAGTCCCGCCTCTATCTTTTATAAACTCGAAAACCCTGCAAACTCATTTTTCAGTTGACGTTTTCCTATCACATCTACATAAAAATGCTAACGTATCAGCGTCACATCCCCCTTATAATACCGCAGCTTCCCGCTGGCCGACTCTATGATGATGTTGTAAAAATACACCCCCATATCCTGCTCTTTGCCGTTATAAGTACCGTCCCAGCCACCATTCGGGTCCCACGGATTGTTATATACCTCTTGCCCCCAGCGATTATAAATAGTAAACTGCACAACCTTCTTATACTTCATCTTCCCTATCCTGAACACATCATTCTTACCATCTCCGTTCGGCGTAAATGCATTGGGCAGGTATTCCTCCTCGTCAAATATCACTCTAATAACCACACTCGTCGAGTCGTAGCACCCCCATTCGTTCATACCACGCACCACATACTCGTTCACAGAATCACGCGGCTTCACAAACGGGTCCGGTATGTAGTAGTTGCTCATGGTTCCGTTACGCGGTGTCCAGTTATAGTAGGATGCTCCTTCCACATGCAATTGCACGCTGTCGCCATAGTTCAGCACATACCTATTAGCCTTTATGTCCGACAGAGCTATCACCGGCTGCAGTTTTATCTCTGCCGTTGTGCTGCTGCTACAGTTCCACCGGGTGTAGGTAAGTGTATATACCCCCTGCGCGGCTGCCGTTACGCCTTCTATTGTCGGGTTCTGCTCAGTACTATAAAATCCATTTGGCCCCTCCCATTTATAGGTGCCGTCCGGTTTGTCGTCAGTTCCAAACAGTAGCAGCGTTCCGCCCACGCATATAGGCGCATTGCTGGTTATCACCGGCGGTGGCGGCGCAGCAGGATCGGCCAGCACCACTGGTCCCACCACATTCGATGCACACAAGGATGTCTGTACAAAAATGCCGGTATAAGTGCCGGACGGTCTGCCATACAAGGTCACATTACCCACCGCGTCTGCGGTTGCTGTGTATGTAGCGGGCACGCCATTGTAAGTAAGCCCTATAGTGTAAGGCCCTCCCGGCGATAAACCTTCCAGAATTATGGTACCCTCACTGCCACCACACGTTATCGGGTTGCTGCTTTTCACATTACTGATGTGTGGCAACGCATTCACAGTCACCGTTACTGTTGCGGGTAGCGTAGTGCAGCTCAGCAGAGACGCAGTCACCGAGTAAACACCGGCATTAGCCAGTGTTGCAGGGTCTATCTGCGGGTTCTGCAGAGTTGACGTAAATCCACCCGGTCCTGTCCAGTTATAGGTCACACCGGGCGCGCTTGTAGCGGTCAGCTTCAATATCCATCCTTCGCATACCGGCGAGTTGCTACCTGCTGTTGGCATAGGTGGTGTTCCCATGTCGGTCAGCGTCACTGTACCAGCCCAGGCACCAGTGCATCCCTCCGGCGATTTCACCTGGATTCCGGCATAAACACCTGCACTCAATCCTGTAAGCACTATAACACCTCCGCTATTAGCAGTATCCGTTAGTGTCACCGGCACACTATTATGCAGATACCCTACTGTATAGATGACACCTGCACCTAAACCGGATATTGTGATCGAACCATCTGCGGCACCACACGTTGTTGGGTTAGTGAATGCCACCGACGTAATTACCGGATTCGGATACACGGTCACAACCTTCGTTGCAGTACATCCACCCGTGGTGGTGTAGGTGATGGTCGCCGTTCCCGCAGCAACACCCGTCACTACACCAGAACCGGCCCCCACGGTGGCTATCGTCGTTGCCCCGCTGGTCCATGTGCCTGCAGCCAGCGGATTGCTGAGTGTTGTTGTATTTCCTACGCACACAGTTGCCGTCCCTGTAATAGACCCCGGCATGGGCACTACCGTTACAACTGTGGTCGCATAGCATCCAAGAGTATTGGTAAATGTTATGACCGCCGTTCCCGGCGATATACCTGTCACTATTCCCGTTGCCGGTCCCACCACCGCAACAGTGCCTGCACTACTGCTCCATGTACCCGTGCCTGACGGATTGGACAATGTTGTTGTGCCACCCACGCACACTACTGCGTTACCGGTATTGGCCGATATCGGCGTCACTGTTATCATTTGTGTAGCCTGCGCGGTATTGGCACATGCGTCCGATACTGTCACAGTATACACAGTGGTTGATGCAGGAGTTGCAACCAGCGGTGACCCCACCACACTTCCCGGATCCCACAAGTAGGTATACGGCGGCACCCCGAACGTTGGCGTAGTACTCAACGATACCGACTGACCCAGACACACAGCAGTCAGCCCTCCTGCAGATGATATCGCCGACGTCTCTACCGTCCTGCCGAATACGGTTACTGTAAGCGGCGTAGCAGCAGTAATGTAAGTTGTGGCGCAAGGTGTGGTCGCTGCGAAATTCTGATAGAACCTCATGTTCAGGTTCATGTTATAAGATAGGCATTGCGGTGGCATTACGCACGGCCCGATATCCGACATGATGCTCACGTTAGTACCTGTGCACGTACCACCACTTGCCAGATTGCAATACCAGAAAAATCCGCCTGCACCCGGGCTCCGGCAGCTACCAAGCGTAAAGTCAACCGCACCATGCAGCAGAAATGCACCTCCGCTTGCTGTATAGTTGAACGTCCAGCGAACGTCTGTCACCGTCACAGCAGCAGGTACTGTAGCGGCATTCAGATAATTACAACTGATAGTCTTTGTCGGGCTGTAAGAAGACCCACCAACGGTAGACGCTGTGGTAGTTGACACCAGCGGATCTATTACTACAGGATACGAAGAAGCCGGTCTATCAAACACACTTCCCGGCACCACAATATCCAGTGAAGTGGCATGCACATCATACCCGATAAACTGCAGCGTCTGCTCTGGCTGCCGTTCTTCGTATACTGTTGCCGCGCCGATATTGTACAGTGCTTCACCCTGCGTATTGGTCACCTGCAGATTATCGCGTACATCTGAGGTGTCTCCGGAAACCAGCCGCAACCCATCAGCCATTTCTACATGATCCCTTATCAGCAATTGGCCGGCAGAATAGGCCGGCAGGGCATGCTTCACATTAAAGTTTGTCTTCGCCCATCCCCGGCCCACATACACCTCCATATCTATACCCGGCCAGATGTCTGTAACATACATGCCGTCCGAACCTATGGTGGCCTTACTCCAGTTTGCCAGCCCCAGAGACTGCTCGACGCCCGCTGCATCTCTGTAAACAAGCTCCAATTTGTAATTGAACCGCAACCACCCTTTCGGATGAGCTATCTCCACGCCCTTCCTTCTGGTATTGATCGATACCGGCTTCGGCTGATTGAACGCTCCGTATACATTGTGGTCATAAGGATGCAAACCGACTTCAATAGTGCGCCAGTTCCCCTCGGCATCACGGTAATGCATGGCATCAGTTGAGGTCTGCAGGGCCACCTCTTTCCCGCCTGTTCCTTCCAGCACAAATTTCTTGCTCTTCTCAGTGCGCTCCGCAATAACCTCATAACAATCAGCACATGGCGCATCCGCAAATAGTCTACCTATCTCCGGATGGTTCGGGGTGCGGGCATTCGCTTTTTTCGCTTCGTCAGGCAAGTGCCGCACATCCTCCTGAAACGTTCTGTAATTCCTTTGCTTTGCCACCATGCCATTGGGTGCCGCAGCGCCTCCGGCCCCGGCATACAGCAGCCTCGGCAACACTGCCAACAACAGCAAAACAAAACACCTTAGGGTTTTCATTGATGCAAATATACGAGCCCACCACCGTATAGCCACGCTTTCATGTCCCTACCGAACCGGAGCACGTCCACCCTTTTTCTCAAATATTTGGCAAATCACCTTGCATTTTTGCCGTTATTTTGAACCATGAAATTCCTGTTGGCTCTTGCCTCATCTATTCTACTGGTTTCGGCTGTCACTGCTCAGACCGAGAACTGGGACACCTATATGGTGCGCATGGGAGGCAAACCGGCCTCAGTCCTCGTAGACATGGGCCTTCTGTCTTCCGCACCCGACAAGCTCCTGCCCTACCTGCTTGTCACCGGGCCGCAGGCCAACCGCCCAAACAAAATAACCGGCTTCCCCGACACCGCCGAGATCGCCCGGATGGAAAACATCCTCGACCTCACAAGTGCATTCCTATCGGGTGTCACCGCAAAGAAACTGGCAGGCACCCTCATGTACAATGGCGAACGGGTTAACTACTACTACGTAAAAGACACTATTGCTGTTCGCAATGCGCTCCACCGTATGTACAACACGCACTACCCCACCTGGAAATACACACTCAAGATCAAACAGGAGCCGGCCTGGCAGACCTATCGCACCTTCCTCTACCCCGACAGTATGGCCGTGGCTTGGATGAGCACCAACAAGGCCGTACTGCAATTACTACAACAGGGTGACGAACCCGACGTGCCTCGCTCGATAAAACACACAATCTACTTCACCGCCGATAGTAGCCGTAAGTCGTTTGTAACTGCAGCACAGCAGCTTCATTACAAGATCGAGAAGATCTATGATGCACCCACAGTCGCCTTCCCCTACGAGCTGGTGGTAAGCCGCTTCACACCGCTGGTCATGGACAGCCTTATGGCGCAGGAAAGCGAACTGCGCACAGCTGCAAAACCACTAAAAGCATACTACAAAGGCTGGGACGCCTCACGAAAGTGATCAGCGCAACTGGCGACGATACAACACCAGGGCCACCATTCCGAATATCATGTTAGGTATCCACATCGCTATCATCGGGTCCAGATTGGCCTTGGTGGCGAACGTAGATGATATCTGCATGAACATGATGTAAATAGCGCTGATGGCTATACCCAGTGCCAGGTGCAGCCCCGACCCACCCCTTATCTTGCGGCTGGCTATACAGGCGCCAATGATAGTCAGGATAAAACCAGCAAACGGTTGCGCGGTTCTGCGTTCTTTCTCTATGAAGAAACTGCTCAGGTTCTCCGTACCCCTCATCTGCTCCTGCTTGATGTAGGCATTCAACTGCGGCGTCGTCAATGCCTCTCTTATGGCATCACCCCTGTTGAGGTCGCGCGGTGTGAACGGATAGGCCACATTCATCTCAGGCACCTTCACCAGCTTCTCTTTCAGACCGTCATTGGTGCGTATCACCACATTATGCATCTGCCATATTTTCTTAGCGGTGTCATAGACCACATAGTCAGCCATCACCTTTTCTTTCAGCAATGTGCCCTCCATCTTCTCTACACAAAAACGGTTACCCATCATATTGTCGAAGTTGAAGTTCTGCATATAGATGTAGGTACCCTTCGCGATACCCAGATGCAGATTATCCGATGCATACCGGTAGTTACCGTCATTGATGTAGGTATCCTCAAAATGTATCCGCTGCTTATTCGCATTCGGTATCACCCAGTGGTTAGACAGAAGCGACACCAGACACAAAAAACCTCCGCCTATCACATAAGGCCGCAGAAATCGAGAGAACGACACCCCCGACGACAGTATCGCGATGATCTCCGACTTATAGGCAAGCTTCGAGGTAAAAAAGATGGTGGCAATGAATATAAACAACGGAAACAGCAACGCCGTGATGTGGGGAACGAAGTTCTTGTAGTAATTCGCCACCACCAGAAACGGCGCCTTCTTAGACACGATATTGTCCACCTTCTCCGAATAGTCAATCACACACGAGATCACCGCCAATATCATAATGGCGAAGAAAAAGGTGCTCAGAAACTTGCGGACTATATACCAGTCGAGTTTTTTCATGTACGGCAGACGGCTGCAAAATTGAGGCTTTTTGCCCACTATTGCCCCTTTCTTTTGTTGCGTTCTTCTTAAAATCGTCTTCAAAAAAAATGTGCGGCATCACCGCACATTTCCTCTGAATTATGTTCAGTAAAATTATTTCTGGTCTGTTTCTACTTCCTTGTTGCGCCAGTGCTTAGGAAAGCGCCATGCGATACCGCCATGCAGCAATCCCTTGTAACCAAGACCCAGTTCAGCAAAACCTGCAAACTGGCGACCTATGCGAATACCGATAGGTGTAGCCTGGAAACCCCAAGGCTTTGCACCCGACTCATCAACCTGGCCGGGGCCTGTTGGGTGAAGGTCTGTAAGAACGGAGAAACCATATCCTACCGATCCGTAGAGGCGTACACGCACATGGCTGTCTTTAGTATCCAGATATTTGAAGGTAACTTCCGGAATGAAAGATGCGAAGCTTGCCCAGTTGCTGATACGCTCCTGACCGAAACCAAGACCCAGTGTCACGGTTGGAGACAGATAGTACCTGTAGGTAAGGCTGAATGTACCTGAAGACGTATTATATGGCGGACGGTTGGCAAACTGATAGATGCTGAAACGACCATAACCTAAAGCCAGTTCACTTTTACCCTTCTGCGCCATCGCCTGTGTTGCCGAGGCGATCATTGCCAGGGCAAGGCAAAATATGTACATCTTTCTCTGCATGTGCAAGATATTTAGTTAGTTGAAATTCGTTGAATTAGTTATAAGGGCTAAAGATATACCAATCTTTCATTTTTGCAAAACTATGCCCAGCGACCGGGATGAAACGCTCCTGCGAGTACACCCATTCACCGTACGTGGGCAACTTACCACACCTGCAACATTCGTTACATATACGTTAAGCATGTTACGGCTTTACAATGTACTTTTGCGCCATGTTTCAACCGTTAAATAATGAACAGCTTATTGCTGTTGCCAATGAATTCGGTACGCCCGTTTACGTGTACCATGCCGAACAGATAGCCGAACGCTACAACAAACTTACAGACGCCTTCAAGGCACACCCTACCAAGTTTTTCTATGCCTGCAAGGCGCTCACCAATGTCAATATCCTCAAATACGTCAAGAGCCTGGGCGGGCTGCTCGACTGTGTCAGCATCAACGAGGTGAAGCTTGGCCTGTTGGCAGGTTTCGCGCCACAGGAGATACTCTTCACCCCCAACTGCGTCGATTTCGATGAGATAGTAGCCTGCGTTGACCTTGGTGTCCGCATCAACATAGACAACATTTCCATACTCGAGCGCTTCGGCAATGTGTACGGGGGCTCTTACCCTGTCTGCATCCGCATCAATCCACATATTGTGGCAGGCGGCAATTATAAGATCTCCACCGGCCATATCGATAGCAAATTTGGCATCTCTATCCACCAGCTCCGCCATATAGAGCGCATTGTCAAGACCACCGGTCTGCACGTTCAGGGTTTGCACATGCACACCGGCTCCGAGATCAAGGACATCGACGTGTTCCTGCAGGGGCTGGATGTGATGTTCGGCATTGCCACCCATTTCAAAGACCTCGACTTCATTGACCTCGGCAGCGGTTTCAAGGTGCCATACAAAGACGACGACCAGGAGACCGATGTGTACCTGCTGGGCCAGAAGGTGGCAGAGGCCGCTATGGAGTTCGAACGCGAGTACGACCGCAAGCTGGAGATCTGGTTCGAACCGGGCAAATACCTGGTGAGTGAGTGCGGCTGGTTCGTAGTGAAGGCCAATGTCATCAAACAGACCACTGCCACTGTATTCGTCGGGGTCAACTCAGGCTTCAACCACCTTATCCGCCCTATGTTCTACGACTCTTACCACCGCATCACCAACATCTCCAACCCCGATGGTGCCAAACGCATCTATACCGTTGTCGGCAACATTTGCGAGACCGACACCTTCGCGTGGGACCGTGTGCTGAGCGAGGTGCGCGAGGGAGACTTCCTTGCCTTCCACAACGCAGGTGCCTATGGCTTCGAGATGAGCAGCAACTTCAACTCGCGCCTGAAGCCGGCTGAAGTGCTGATCCAGAACGGCCAACCCAAACTCATTCGCCGTGCCGATGTGTTTGAAGACCTGCTGAAAAACCAGATCGTTTAACAACATACCCTCCATAAATAGCGAAGCGCACCGGAGAACGGTGCGCTTCGTTGTTTATATACGTTTCAAAAGAACGGCTTACAGAACCAGCATTGCGTCTCCATAGCTGAAGAAGCGGTACTTTTCTTTGATGGCTGTTTCATAAGCGGTCATCATCAGGTCGTAACCGGCAAAAGCGCAGGCCATTATCATAAGGCTTGTCTTTGGCAGGTGGAAGTTGGTGATGAGCGAGTCTGCTATTGAGAAGTTGTAGGGCGGGTGAATGAATACATTCGTCCAACCTTCCTCAGGCTTCAGCAGACCTTGTGCAGTCACCGAGCTTTCCAGGGCGCGCATGGTGGTAGTGCCTACCGAACAGATGTGTCGCTTCTCTACCTTGGCACGATTCACCAGGTTAGCTGCATAGTCATCCACCTTGAAGTACTCAGCATCCATCTTGTGTTTCGACAGATCTTCTACCTCTATAGGGCGGAAGGTACCAAGGCCTGTGTGCAGGGTCACCTCTGCAAACTTCACACCTTCTATCTCCAGTCTTTTTATCAGCTCGCGGCTGAAGTGCATACCCGCGGTTGGTGCCGCAACAGCGCCTTCATACTTGGCATATACTGTCTGGTAGCGTTCTTTATCTTCTTCTTCAGGCTTGCGCTTGATATATTTTGGCAGTGGAGTCTCTCCCAGCAGGTCCAGCATGCCGCGGAACTCTTGTTCGTTACCATCGAACAGGAAGCGGATGGTACGGCCGCGAGAAGTGGTGTTGTCTATTACTTCTGCTACCAGTTCGTCGTTATCGCCGAAGTACAGTTTGTTACCTACACGAATCTTACGGGCAGGATCGACAATCACGTCCCACAGGTGGTTCGGTTTGTTCAGTTCGCGCAGCAGGAACACCTCAATCTTGGCACCTGTCTTCTCTTTGCGGCCATAAAGGCGTGCCGGGAAGACCTTGGTGTTGTTCACGATCATCACGTCTTTGTCGTTGAAGTAACCGAGAACGTCTTTGAACACCTTGTGCTCAATTTTGCCTGTATCGCGGTGGATCACCATCAGACGGCTTTCGTCGCGTTTTTTTGCAGGATGTTGCGCTATGAGATTTAATGGTAAGTCGAACTTAAACTGCGACAACTTCATATATGAGAATGGATTGAATGAAAAGTGTGCAAAGTTATATAAAAGTAACGATATTACGGGGATTTGCTTCTACATACCCTCTCCCCCTTGCGGTTGCCCTCTCCTATACCGGCATCCCAGCTTCCGTTCCCTAACCGGGAAACCGTGAAAATCTCCCGTTTATTAAAAACCATTTCGAGGCATATTTTGCGAAATTCGTACTGACAACCAATTCATTATAAAACTCCCATCCGCTCAAAAACTCCCAAAAAAACTCCCAAATAATAAAAACTACACATATCCTCAAATGCAAGCATTTCGTGTCGCTTTGGCCTAAAGGTACCACTGCGCTTGTACTCAGGGAAAAGGAAGTTTTATGATATGGCGTTTTCTGTAGTGTGACAGAAGTTGTTTTGATGGAAGAACTTTTTAATGCAGGTCGTCTTTGCGAGGAACAAAGCGTGGCTGTCGGGCGGGTTGAGACGAAGCAATCTCGCAATTCGCTACTTTGGGTTACCCAATATTACTCTGCGTATGGTCTCGAGATTGCTTCGCCGCCGGCACGCGCACTTCCCGCCGGGCTTCTCGCAATGACGCGTTTTATGATATGGCGTTTTGGGGGGTATGGTAAAAAGTTGTTTTGATGTAAGAACTTTTTCAACGCAGGTCGTCTTTGCGAGGAACAAAGCGAGGC
>JACSRV010000183.1 GCA_014879545.1 Chitinophagaceae bacterium
GCCCGAACCAACACACTTGGGTTTATTTCCGTCTTAAGCGGAAACAATCGAGAGCGCAATATGAATCGACTTACAATGGTTGCCCTGCTGGTATTCGGTATGGCAGTAAATGGAGTTGCACGTGACGGCTACCATATAACCCTAAAGATGCCTGCTGTGAAAGACAGCCTGGTGTATCTTGTACACTACTATGGCAAACCTTTGCCCACTATCTACAAACGGGATTCGGCAAAGCTGGACAAAAAAGGTGTCGCAGTTTTTGACAGTAACGACCCGGACTTTATAGGTGGCATCTACATGGTGTTGCTATCGGACAGAAAGACCTATTTCGAGTTTCTGCTGGACAAAGGTGCCGATATGACCATAACGGCTGATATTGCCAAACTTCCGCAGGGGGTGACGTTCAAGAACTCGCCGGAGAATGAGCACTTTCAGGAGTATGTGAACTTTCTGAAGGACTACAGCACCAAACAACAAGACCTGCAAAAAGAATATGCCGCGGCACGTACAGCCGAAGACACGATTGCGCTTCGCAAGAAATCGGCCGCAACATCGCGCGAGCTGACAAAGTATCGCCGCGAGCAGGCTGATAAATATCCCGGCACGCTGCTTTCGGCCATCTTCCACTCACTTGAAGTGCCGATTGTGCCTGAGGGGCCACGTTTTCTGGAAGACGGCAAAACAAAAGATTCAACTTTCGCTTACCGTTACTACAAAGGTCATTACTGGGACAGCTACGATCTGAAGGACGACCGACTGATACACACGCCCATCTTCGATGCGAAGCTGGAGGAGTATTTCAATAAGCTGGTAATGCCCTGGCCAGACAGTATGATAAAGGAAAGTACGGACCTGCTGGCGAAAACCCGCGGATCGAAAGAGACCTTTAAGTATGCACTGTGGTGGCTGACACGCAATGCAGAGAACAGCAAGATAATGGGCATGGACGAGGTGTTTGTGTACCTGGTGGAGAACTACTACATGAAGGGCGATGCTACATGGCTGAGCAGCGAAGAGCTGAACAAGTATATAGACAGGGCCATGAAGATAGCACCAAACGTAATTGGCAATCTGGCCCCTGAGGTGCGCCTGCCCAACCTGGAAACGGGTAAGGAAGAAAGCCTGAACGGAACGAAGGCAAAATATACACTGATAGTGTATTATGCCCCTACCTGCGGCCACTGCAAAGAAGAGATACCAAAGATAGACTCTATCTACAGGACATCGCTGAAGGGAAAGGGCATGAAAATATATGCAGTGAGTACGGAAGGCGATGAAGCGGCGGCAAAGGACTTTGTGAAACGATACAAGCTGGAAGACTGGACGACCACCTGGGACCCCGAACATGTGGGCGACTGGCGATCAAAATATGACGTATACAGCACACCTACCATCTACCTGCTGGATGAGAAAAAGATCATCAGGGGGAAAAGGCTGGATCACAGCAACATAGCCGGACTGGTGGAAATGCTGGAAAGGAAAGAGAAAAGTAAATAACCGAAAAAACAGGATATAAAAATGCGAAAACTGGTTTTATCATGCATGGCTGCCGGTCTGGTCACTTCAGGCTACGCACAGGCATTGTTCACTTATGGACCGAATTCTGTGGCCAAGGATGAATTTCTGAGGGTTTACAAGAAAAACAGCATCAACAAGAAGCCCGACATGTCTGAGAAGGAACTGAGAAGTTACCTTGACCTGTATTCACTGTTCAGAATGAAAGTAGCGGAGGCAGAGAAACAACGCCTGGACACGGTTCCGAGCATTGACAAAGAACTGACCAACTACCGTAAACAGCTGGCGAAGAACTATCTGACCGACGACCAGATAACGAACAAACTGATACGCGAAGCATATGACCGTATGAAGGAGAATGTGCGTGTAGCACATATTCTGGTATCGTGCCCTCCCGGCACTGACACTGCTGCACCGCGCAAAAAAATAGATAGCATCTACAACGTAATAGAAACAAAGGGACAGACGTTTGAAGCGATGGCTATGGCACTGTCGGACGATCGCGGATCGAAAGATAAGGGCGGCGAAATAGGCTACATGTCGTCGCTGCAGTATGTGTATCCATTCGAGAACGCTGCGTATAACACTCCGAAAGGAAAAGTATCTACTCCGTTTAAGTCGCAGTTCGGCTACCACATTGTGAAGGTACTGGACCGTCGTGCAGACCGTGGCGAAGTGAAGGTGGCGCAGATCTTGATACAGACACAGAAGTCGCGCGGTGAAGAAGGTATCAAAGATGCCCGCAAACGCGCCGACTCGGTAATGGCGATGCTGAAAGGTGGTGCGCGCTTCGCAGACCTGGTAATGAAGTATTCTGACGACAAATTCACTATCAACGACAGTGGTGTGATGAAGCCATTCACATCGGGCCGCATGGTGCAGGTGTTTGAGGATGCTGCATTCGGTATCAAGAAAGTGGGTGATGTTGCAGGACCGGTTCAGACGGAGTTCGGATTCCATATCATCAAGCTGCTAGGCAAAAACAGCCTGAAACCATACGACACGCTGTATACCCAGCTGAAGCGCAAGGTGGAGAATGACGCTCGTGCACAGTCTGCAAAAGACATCTACTTTGAAAAAGTAAAGGCACAGAACGGATTTAAAGAGAATGCCGAAGCATACAAGGAAGTGTATGAAAAGCTGATGGTGATACCTGACACCGGTGCTGATGCGAAAAGTATAAAACCCGATGAATTCAGGAATATGTCTAAGCCTGTGATGTCAATGGCAGGCAAGTCCTACAGCCAGAGCGACTTTGCTGCGTTCCTCTATAATATGACCCGTGGCAAACTGAACGGACCTCGTGCCACTACCATCCGCGATGCGTACAGTCTGTTTGTGAACAATATGCTGACGGACTTCCAGGAGCGAAAGCTGGTTGAAGAGAACCCTGAGTTCAGGTTGTTGATGAACGAGTATAAAGACGGCATCATGCTGTTTGAACTGATGGACCGCAACGTATGGAGCAAGGCTTCAAAAGACAGCGCTGGTCTGAAGGCGTTCTTCGAGACACGCAAGAACAAATACATGTGGGAAGCTGGATTTGAGGGCGCGGTATATAAATTCAAGACCAAGACAGCATATGATACAGGTATGATCATGATCCGCCAGAGGAAGTTTACAGAAGAAGAGATTGCAAAAGCGATAAACACTACTGAAAAGCCCGACGCGGTAACTGTTCAGCGCGGCCGCTATGAATTCTCAAGGTTCAAGGAAGCAACACTTGCCGACCTGCAGGCTGAGAACATCAAGTTAATAAACGGAGAAAACGAAACTTATACTGTGGTTGCAGCCAAGCAGGTGTTTGCACAACCGGTTGCGAAAACACTGGAAGAAGCACGCGGCTATGTAGTTGCTGAATACCAGGACTTCCTGGAAAAACAGTGGAATGAAAAGATGCGCCAGGACTACCCGGTTAAGGTTAACGAGACTGTGTTTAAGTCGATGGTTAAGAAATAAACTTGTCGCCCCAATGTCATAACGGGAAAGGGGTTTCAGGTTAAACAAAATTTATAATTGTGGAACTGAACGAACTACAACGAGCATTACTGGACCACTTAGTGGCCGCGCGAGGCCCAATATCCCGTGCATGGGCCGACCGTCACGCAGGAACCTATGAGGTTAAAGGGCTACTTAAATACGGGTATCTCGACGCATCAGAGGGCACGGTAAGGCTGGGGCGACTGTACCCGTTTTACAGTAAGTACGGTTTCAGGAATGTTATTGATATTATGCAAACCGTCGCCCATGCCAGTCGAATGTCCAGACTTTCAGTCCTACATGGCAGTACTTCCGAACCTATGCCGGTGGAACACGAGTACCTTGTGAACGAACTGAAACAGGCAGGCATAGAGGATTTAGAAAAAGAGCTGAAGCGAATGGGCATAAGCCGCTAAGAAGCACATCAATTTTTACTCCTAAAAACGAAATACATGGAGTTGAAATTTATAATAAACGACAAATCAATTCGAGAAATGCTCTATTTATTAAACACATGGACTACCCGATTAAGGTTAACGAGACTGTGTTTAAGTCGATGGTGAAGAAATAAGTCGTACTGACGATTAACAATAAAAAAGCTCCGCAAAACGGAGCTTTTTTTATTGTCGGTATATATCCCAACGAGCCAGTTAAAAGAAGATCAAACAGCGGCTATTAGTTGCTTTACAGCGGCTACCCACTGCGGCTGTATGTTCATGCACGGAATGTATTCATAGGTCTGACCACCCGCCTCCATGAAGTTCTCTTTCTCCCTTATGGCGATCTCTTCCAGTGTCTCGAGGCAATCGCTCACAAATGAAGGGCATATCACCAAAAGGTCCTTAATACCCTCGGCAGGCAACTGACCCATGCGGGCGGTAGTGGCCGGTGTGAGCCATGCACTGCGACCCAGCTTGGACTGGAACGCTACGCTGTAGCGATCTGAGGGTAAGCCAAGCTTTGCTGCTACCAACCTTGTGGTCTCGTAACACTGATGGCGGTAGCAGTATTTATGGGCTTCGGAGTTCACATTGCAGCAATCTGCACGGTTCAAACAGTGAGTGCCGGTGACATCGCTCTTTTTTATGTGGCGCTCCGGAATGCTGTGGTAAGAAAACAGAATGTGTGTATTGTTTCCTGTTACGTATGCCTTCATGCTCTCTGCAAGTGCATCTATGTAAACAGGATCATTGTAGAACGGTGGAACCACTTTCAATGAAAAACGATAGCCAGACTTTGTATGCACCGTTTGCGCGTGTACCACCGCTGTCTCGTAGCTGGACATGGCGTAGTGCGGGTAAAGCGGCACCAGCACCACTTCTTCCACATCCGGGGCCAGACGCAGCAGTTCGTCATAAGCTTCCTTCATTGCAGGACGGCCATATCGCATTGCGATTACAACCGGCTCATCGGTTAGTGGCTGCAATTGCTGCTGCAACTGACGTGTGATGTGCACCAACGGAGACCCGTCTTTGGTCCAGATGGATTCGTAAGCCTCAGCCGATTTAGGTGCGCGAAACGGGGTGATGATGCCCTTAACCAGAATGGACCTGATAAGGAACGGTGAGTCTATGACCCGTTCGTCCATAAGAAACTCATCCAGATACCTTCTCACGTCCTTTACGGCGGTCGAATCGGGTGATCCGAGATTCATCAACACTATTCCACGTTTTTTGCTATTGCCCATGCCTGATCGTAATTGACTGCAAAGAAACACACTCTTTTGCCTTTCCCAAGCAATAAGCACCGCAGACAACCATCAATATGACCGCCTTATGACATGCATTTTTTGCAACCCTACTCTACCACCAATTTGGTGCGCATGGTGCCCTTTTCGGTACCGATCTCGCAGATGTAGAAGCCGGCAGGTACGTTTTCGAGTGTCACGCCCAATTTACCGGCGTTGTCCACTATGCCGCCATTAAGGCCAACAGCACGGCCGTCTGTAGCAATGAGGCGAACAGATACCTGAGTATTCCTGAAAGTGGCTCCCGGTGTCTCGATGGTGAATGCTCCACGACAAGGATTGGGAGATACTGTAATGCGTTGCAAAAGACCTGAGATATACTTTACTCCCACGAACGGCGTAATATCAGCCTTACCACTCTTCCACATGCCTCGCCCGTAAGTTGCAGCATATATCTCATTGGTGGTGTGATTGATATTAAGATCAGTGACCTGAACACTTGGCAGATTACTGTTGTAGAGTGCCCATGAGGTCATCTCCTTTGTTTTGTAGAAAACAGCCACCTCGGTGCCCACGTATTTGGTCAAAGAGAAAGTGTCAATTGCCATACAATTCACGGGGAGTGCGGGGAGTCCTGCTCCTTCGTTTGTCCACGTGCTGGTGGTGAGATCGTAACTGTATACTTTGGCAGCAGTAAATCCGCCGAGTGTAACGTAGAATTTCTTCTCATTCTTTGGATCCACAACGATATCAGAGATGAATGCTGAGAACGGCACAACTATATCCAGCCATGAAGTGCCGCCATTTGTTGTGTAGTGTATGCGGGATACGCTGCCGGCATCGCGAACCGCGTATATATAATCGGGGTTGGATAACGAGATGTCGAGAAACTCAATATTTGCACCTGAACTGAATATGGGTGAAACAGGCTCCCACGATCCACCTCCGTCGGTTGTTCTGAAGATCTGCTTGTAACCGATATACAAAATGTTTGGATTCTGGGGATGCTGGATGTAGGGAGTGATCCATGCACCGGGTGTCGGCAGATCTTCGGTGATGCTATTAAAGTTAGCTCCTCCGTCATAGGTAACCCTAACGTACCCATACTGAGTAGCAGTATAAAAAATGTTAGCAGGATCGGCATTGCTGATAAGGCAATGCATACCGTCGCCTCCCGTAAGGTCGGTATAAACTCCGCTTGCAAGTTTCTTCGTTCCATTGTCCTGCGCACCGCCCAGACAATACGTGGCATCGTTGTGCACGGCATTGCGATAGAATTGAGTGATGCCAAGCCCGTTGCTGATGTCCCTCCATCTGTTTATAACCGGGTTGTACGTTTTGTAGATGCCACCATCGCAACCCAAATAAATTGCCCTGTTGAGCGGGTTATATGCCAGCCAATGCTTGTCGGCATGTACCACCTGAACACCCGAACCGGTGTTGTACCAGTTGTTACAGATATCCCAGCTGAGACCACCATCTACGGAGTAGAAGTTATTGATGCCCCCGATAATTACCTTGTTCGCATCAAAGGGATCAATGGCGATGCACAGATCGTACCAGCCCTGACCTCCGCAGTCAGTTGTAGGCAGTTCATTTTCTCCGTTCAGCATATTATTAGTGCAGGACACATTGTCTGAAGTAACTTCAACCACTGTACCCCCATAATCGGTGGAACGATAAACGCCACGCAATCCGCTGGAACTGTTGCATGCGATACCCATAATAACACCCGGCGCCGCGGGAGACACAGCTATATTCATGCGTGAAGAACCGGTAATAGATGTGATCGCATTCCACGTGTAGCCACCGTTTGTCGACTTATATATCTGAGCACCGCTTGAAATAGTTGCAGCAGCATATACTACGGCAGTATCATTGGGGCAATATAAAACCTGTCGCACGTTGAACGTAGCGGTTCTAAACCACGTGGCACCACCATCAGAAGATTTGTAGAGGCCGTTGGAAGTACCAAGGATAAGTTTATTTGTGTCTACCGGATTTATGATCAGCGACCGCGCCATGCGAAAGGAATCAAGCGTCCATGTTGACGGGCCTATATTGGCCCAGTTTGCGCCGCCGTCATATGACTTCAGTACACCGATACTATAGTCGGAGCCACCATTCGCGTCTCCTGTCACAACGTATACTGTGTTGCCGTTAACCGGATTTACCTTTACATCACTCACACACAACGACACAAAATTGTTGTACAAAGGGGTCCATGAGGTACCACCATTGGTAGTTTTCCATGTACTGCCCCCTGCGCTGCCCACGTATATAATGTTGGAATCGGTGGGATGGAATGCAACGACATTTACCCGTCCGATACCCGAATAACCACCATTTGATCTGTCGGGGCCAATAAATGACCAGTTGTCAGTTGCTGTGCCCTTCGCAGCTTTGCGTCCAATACCGTTGGTGCGTTTGTATTCTTCCCATGCCTGCGCTGTCCTGAACCCGGGAACCAGATATCCGGCTGAGTCAAGATGATTTTTCCAGTACCAGCTCCATCGCCCGAAGTGGTACTTTTCATCTTCTTCAACCACACCTCCGGCCCGCTCTACCACGTCCTTCTCAATCTCATCCTCACCAACCTGTGCACGATACGCTTCAACGATCTCAGCATAGGTACGCTTCACATTGTCTTTCGGCATCCATGGCTGAGCTTTTACATTTATAGTACCTAAAACAAGGGCACTGAAAAATACATATTTCTTCATCTTGACTAAAAAAGGGGTTACGGCATTGCTATTGCCTTCTTCTTAATGATATTTTTTACGCTTGTGGCCGACCATTTGCCGCCGGACCTGACATATAATGTATTGCGCCGACCCCGCATAACCGATGAAGGGGCTTTTTCTACGGCACCTTTCAACGCTGAAACCATGACCGTATCTCCGGTAACGATAGACGACTGCGAGTTTCGCTCAAAGAAGTAGTCGATGCCTGCAGGCATATCGCGAGGACGCTCCACAACCTTATGGGCCCTCTCAATTCTGCACTGCACTACATCTGCGGTTCCTTTCCAATAGATAAACTCGGGAGCACCTTTACCTGTCCATTTGAGGATAAATTTCAGATAAGTTGCCCCGCTTCCACCAGGCACGCCTGACAGTTTTTCCTGGGAATATGCCTCGATCAGCTTGTGATCTGTTGGTTTGCGGGAAATAGCCTGTGCGCTGCAACTGTAGTTAACAAACAACAAGGGCACAAAAAATCTGATTAGGGTTCGTGAGGTCATTTCAACAAAGATACTGAATAAATCAACAAATATAACATCCTCACAATCTATGGAATAGCGAGTTTGAATGATCCTTTGGATGCTACAATTGAGTCGGCGTTAAAGTAGAATGTACCGGACAATACCTTGTTGGAATCGGCCTGGATGTTGACCGCACCGGAGGTGGCATAATACCGATGATTATCGGCGTAATAGGTAATGGTATTGATCGGCGGGTTTACCGGATATTCCTTGAGTCCGCTATACCCGGTGAGATTAATGTTGAGCGTAGAAACCTTACCATCTTTGGCATGCGTAGCAATGACCATAAAATTGTACGTACCACTGTCATTAGACGAATTCTCGACTTTGTAGCTATATACGGAATCGGTTGACCAGGCAACGCCATTAACGGACATTTTGATAGTAACGAGGGAGTCGACACTATTATCCGTTTGCGCACTGCGTACACTTGCGGGTCCTTTCACCTTCTTGCAGGCAATAAAGGGTATCCCACCCATCAAAATGAAAAAGATCAGTTTCTTCATGACATTACCTCACTGTAACAATAACGCAAATTAAAGCCCGTTATTATGTACCTGAAAATCAGGGCTGTGCAACAGTGAATTTGCCGTTTGTAACAGCAACACCATCGTCGGTATTGAAAGAGAAGTAACCTGACACCGTTGTAGTAGTGATCTCAGTAACTGAAACTACCCCACCAGTTGCTATGCCCTTGGCCGTACCATGATAATATACCGCTCCTGCAAATCCCTGAACAATAGAGAAGACACCCGTCTTTTGCTTGAAGTTGGATATGGAAAGAATGATACGATCGTATGGAGCGATACGATCTGATGAATTGCCGGTTATAACAAGAGTTGTAGAAGTGTCAACCACCTGCGTATCAATGGTCGCAGGTACTACTGTTGACGCGACAAATTTAAACTTGCCCACGTCAGCGGTCATTGAAGGGTTTGCAGTAACTACGTATGGCCTGTTTTTGATGCAGCCAACGAATGCAGTACCCGCCGCAGCAACAAGAAACAATGATACAAGGACTTTCTTCATACTCTTTTATTTCCGCTAAGATAACTCAATTTATTTTTAAAAATCAACTACACCCTACCCGCGTCTCACGTGGCATCAAGTATTTGAGTCTAACCCTATGGGGCTGACCATTCCCTTCGTCAAAAAAAATTAATCAAACGTTTGTTTAATTTTAAACAGTTGTTTAATTTTGCACAGGAATTAAGTAATCAATGGAATTCAACGATAAACAACTAACGATTCTTACAGCAGCCGAGAAACTGTTCTCAACGATGGGTTTTGACGGAACCTCGGTGAGAGACATTGCAACTGAGGCCGGGGTAAATGTAGCCATGATCTCCTATTATTTCGGCTCTAAGGAAAAACTGATGGAGGCCATTTTTGAGCGCAACACCTACAAAATGCGCCTGAAAATGGAGACCATGCTGCAGAATGACAAGATGACCAACCACGAAAAGGTGAACATCCTGATAGAGGACTATGTAGAGAAATTCCTAAGCAAACCTCAGTTTCATAAACTGATGCTAAGGGAGCAACTGGACGACAAACCTGGCGGCGTGACCGGTATGATCAATGAATTGAAGATGAGAAACTATGGCCAGATCAGGAAACTGATACATGAAGGGCAGAAAAACGGTGAATTCAGAAAAAACATCGACGTTACGCTGATGATGGCGACGATGGTAGGCACCGTTAGCCAGATGATCATATCGGAGAGATTTTACCGGGCGGCAAACAATCTGGAGGAACTGCCACAAGAAGAATTCAACACATACATGCGAAAAAAATTAAATAACCATCTGAAGAACCTTTTCAAATTAATACTTACAAATGAAGCGAAGTAGATTGAATATCACAGGTATTGCCATAGCCGCGGCTCTGTTTCTGGCTGAAGGAACGTATGCACAACCTGCTATGCGCCTTTCTCTGGAACAGGCTATTAGCCTTAGTCTGCAGAATAGCGGAAAACTAAAGATTGCCAATGCGAAAGTGGAAGAAGCTGTAGCCGCGAGTCACGAAGCCCGCGACCACAGACTTCCTGACGTAAAAATGTCGGGGTCGTACCTGCGACTGAACAACCCTACGGTGGACCTAAAAGTAAAAACAGGTAGCGGCACAGGCGGCAGCGGTGGCATGAAAGTAGAACAAGCTGTGTATGGTATGGCCAATGTGAGCATGCCCCTTTTTGCCGGTTTTAAAATAAAACATGGCATAGAGTCAGCCCGCTTTCTGGAACAGGCTACACGACTTGACGCTGAGAAAGACCATGATGATGTGGTGCAGAACGCCATAGGTGCTTACTGCAACCTGTATAAAGCCAAAAGATCGGTGGAACTGGTAAAAGAGACGCTGGAACGCGAAGAACAACGCGTGAAAGACTTTACCAACCTGGAGAAAAACGGCCTGCTGGCCCGTAACGACCTGCTCAAAGCACAATTGCAGCAGTCGAACGTGGAACTGGCTTTGCTGGAAGCTGAAAATAACCTTAAAATGACAACGGTGAATATGGCGTTGTTGCTGGGTCTACCCGAAGGCACTGAACTGACACCCGACTCAACTGGTATGGAACCGGTAGCTGACGCCGGTACGCTGACCAAGTGGGAAGACGCGGCACTGATGCAACGAAAAGACCGTGCCGCACTGAATGCTCGCATTGGCGCCACAAATGCATCTATCATGGCCATGAAGGGCGACTACTACCCTGCCCTGGCCATAACAGGTGGCTACATTGCTGCAGATGTTCCCAACCTGCTGACACTGACAAATGCAGTAAACCTGGGGCTTGGATTACAGTACAATCTTGGATCGATATGGAAAACAGGCGCAAAGATAGACGCCGCAAAGGCACGCCTGCATCAGGCACAGGCTACAGAGGGCATTCTTGCAGACCAGATAAGACTGGAAGTGAACAACGCCTACCAGCAGTATCTGCTTAGTCTGAAAAAGATAACTGTCTATCAGAAATCGGTGGAGCAAACAAACGAGAACTACCGAATAACTAAGAATAAGTATGACAACAACCTGGTGACCACAACAGAATTGCTGGATGCTGACGTGGCACAACTTCAGGCAAATCTGAATTACGCTTTTTCAAAAGCTGATGCACTGGTTGCCTACAAGAAACTGCAACAGGTAACCGGCATGCTGAAATAATGAACGACCAAAAACACATCAAACAATCATAACAGAACAATAA
>JACSRV010000001.1 GCA_014879545.1 Chitinophagaceae bacterium
AGGTCTCATGACAACTGTACATGCCACTACTGCAACTCAGAAAACTGTCGATGGTCCTTCCAAGAAGGACTGGAGAGGCGGACGTGCTGCTGCCGGCAATATCATTCCCTCATCAACGGGTGCAGCAAAAGCTGTAACAAAAGTCATTCCAGAGCTGAAGGGTAAGCTTACAGGCATGGCATTCAGGGTTCCGACGCTGAACGTATCGGTTGTTGATCTGACCTGCCGTCTTGAAAAAGGTGCCAGCTATGATGATATTAAGAAAGCCATGAAGGCTGCATCGGAAGGACCGCTAAAGGGCATCCTGGGATATACCGATGAAGCTGTTGATGCTTCAGCAGTAGCGTTCAATCTCGGATCGTGGAGTCCGAATGATGTGCCGGGTTTCGGGGATATGTGGTCAGGCTCATACCGCGCTATCCGTACTGCCAATAAATTTTTGGAGAACATCGAAAAAATGCCGTTGAGCGATCAGTACAGTTTTACTGAGACCACCCGTGCTTATCTTATCAATCAGGCACGTTGTCTCAGAGCCTTTTATTATTCCGAACTGATTCGTTGCTTTGGAGGTGTCCCGGTGATAACTACTTCCGTAAAAAGTATCAGTGGAGAGGTGGCCGCAGCTCCCCGACAAACCCTCGATTCAACAGTGAATTTTGTGATTGGTGAAATCGACTCCATTGCTTCGCAGTTGCCGAAGAATGTTGGTGGTACTGATTACGGACGTGTAACCCGTGGTTTTGCCCTGTCGATCAAAGCACGCTTATTGCTCTACATGGCAAGTCCCTTGTTTAATGGACCGGGAGCGGATGGCACAGGCAATCCTTATGTTTGTTATGGCAGCACCGACCCTGCCCGTTGGCAAAAAGCGCTCGATGCTGCCCGTGAAGTTATTTCGCTGAATAGCTACAGTTTATTTACAAGCACTACAGTAAACAATTCACGCTCGGTGTATTGCAATGTATTTTTTCTCGACAGGGGACATTCCAGTATGTACGAACGGATATTCTCCTATCAGAAAGCAAAGGCAAATAGTTGGAACCAGACCTTTCTGCCGCTCACTTTCCGTACTGCTGCAGGTTGGCCGCATATTTTCCCGACTTACAATGCACACATAGCATTCCAAATGCAGGATGGTAAAACTCCGGTAACACAGTTGACCGAAAACGTTGACGGAACCTATACCGAGGTAGTTAATCCCGAGTCTTCCACTTATGCCTATAATCCGGCAGAACCTTATCAGAAAAGAGATGCACGTTACTACGATTGTATCCTTTTCAATCAGGCTAAATTCAGGGACCTGTCCTGCGAAATTTATACACCTTTCTCAGGTGCCGATACAGTAGGTTCAGGAAAGGATAATGAAACCTTTGGGGTGAAAACCGGTTTCTATCTGCGTAAATTTGTCAACCCATCACTCGACCTTAAAGGGGCAAATCAGACTGGTTTTGAGGATTTTCCGATTTATCGCTATGCTGAAACCCTGTTAAATTATGCTGAAGCAATGAATCAGGTTTACGGACCGAATGTAAAACCGGCAGGCTATCCCTACACGGCAGTACAGGCAGTCAATATGATCCGTAGCCGGGCCAAGAGTAAAGTTATTGGACAGGAAAGATACCGTCCGACCCTGAATGCCGGAATGCCGGCCCTGAGTACCACCATCTCTAAAGAAGACCTGGAAATAGCCATCCGCCATGAACGAAGGATAGAACTCATGTTCGAAGGACACCGGTTCTTTGATGTACGCCGTTGGATGATTGCTCCTGAAACGGAAAAAGATATTTATTTCTACGATATCAGAAAGAAAAACGACGGTACATTTGTTTATAATGTGAAGAAATACCATACGAGGTCATTCACCGCTCCGCAAATGTACCTGCTCCCCATTCCTTTTGCTGAAATTCAAATCAAT
>JACSRV010000096.1 GCA_014879545.1 Chitinophagaceae bacterium
TTCCTGAATCAGTTTAAAAGACAGGAGTTTTGTTGTATCGTCGTTTTCTGTAAAATAAAGTATGTAGTAAACCGGCAGACTAACAGAATCAAGGCCGACATATTTGCATTTGTGCTTTTGTGGTAAGTTTCTTCGAGTCTTACACGATACCATCAAAAACAACCCGAGAATTAACACAGTTAATCGCATACTTCACAATTTACCATCAATGTATGAATTTTAGAAAACAGCGAAAACACTAACTAACGACTGGCAATTGCGTGTCGATATTCTCAAAAAGGCTATTTCGTTTAGCAAATTTTATTATTTCAATTATTAAACCTGCAACTGCCCCCCATTGAAATTCCTCCTCAATTTTGACTTTATTTATATCCGAATAAATTAGCACGTACAAGCTTGAGTTATTTCTCAATTGAAAATAATGACCAGACAAATATGGGGTTGCCTTTGACCACTTCAAGGGAATTTGAAACTGACTTCGGAGAAAAGTCATGCGGGGATGAGCAATAACACCGTCATTTCGCAGCCTCGGTTCTGTTAAAACAAAACAAGAAATTGGTTTCCCAAACGGCTTAATGTGAATAACAAATGATAGAATGCCAATTGAGTTTATTACCGACGGGAGAAGTTCAGTTTCAATTGAACTATTTTTCTCTATCATCTTTTTACATGCTTCTACTAAATTCAAATACCCTCCAAAAGCAATAGAAAGGATGTAAACCACAAACAAAAAAGGAAAATTATTGTAGTCAACATCTACAGTATCGTTACTAATGAATCTGTAATATCGAACCTTATCTACTGAAGAAACGTCTCTAAGTATGTTCTCGTATTTCATTATCGGTAGCACTTTCCGGTAGGTCATACTACTGATCTTCTTAATATTTCTGACATTAAGCAACTTCATTTCAACAAATTCACGAAGCAAAACACCAAGCAACTTGCTTGTATCGCCATCCAATACTTCTGAAATCTCACTGGACGTACAGAACATTGTAATTGCACTCTGAATTGAATAAAGAAACGGGTCATATGTGTAGTATTTCTCAATATAACCATTGAAATCACATTTAGGACCATATCGATGTTCGAAGATGTGTTTGACATTATCAACATCGCAAACAAGTATAACCTTTGAAAATCCGAATTTGTTGCCCTCAAAATGATCGTTATGCGAACTCATTATATTTAACACCCTGAAAATATGTTCGGGATCTAAACGGTCTAAATCGTCGATTAGCAAAACACATTCCTTGCGGGTATGAATTTTAATGTATTCTATTGATGCACGTAAAATTTGCGTAACGATATCATCTTCGAAAATTGATCCAGTAATATTTGTAGCACTAGATATATGTTTGTCAAGTTTTGAAAAATCTGATTGCTCGTTTTCAGCAGATGACTTTTCGAATTGGTCAAACTGTTTAATCGTTGTCTTGAAATCTTCCAGAAAATCTACCCCAGTTTTACTTTTTATTATGTGACTTGCTACGTTAGTTAGTAAATGTGCAAATATCTGCCCGGACTTTAGAAAAAGGAAGTTTTGCATCGTCCATGCTTTAGACCTGCTTCCTTTCTTAGAGGGGAGATGACTTGCGAGTAGCTCTTTTGCAATGTCAATCTTAATCCATTCAAAAATGTCGTTATTAGCACCAACGACATAGTTTACTGGAGAAATCCAAAACAAACAATACTCATCAGATTTGTTTGCAAAAAAGTTCCTCAGGAAATAAGACTTGCCTGTCCCAAACTTTCCTGAAAACAATATTCTGTTATTTTAGGGCTAGATGTTCTTCAAACCTTTGCTTAGGACTTTCTATGCTAATTTCCATGATGTTTCGGATAATTCGATTATTTAAAATTCTTGCAATCTTCGCGCAATTTCCCCAATAGCAACATGGGATAGTTACGGTGGGACTTTATTAACAAAAAAAACTACAATTAGGTACAATTGAGTTTACGATTTACTCCATTTGGGAAGTACATATAAAAGCATCTCGAATAAAGCCAAAATAGCACAGACTGTTGCACCAATGACAGTGGCCATTATGCAGAAATAAGATTGGCTTCCGGTACCGTATTGCGCCTCGGCAACGGGCAATTTGGGTAGAAATTCGAAAAAAAGATAAAGAGCGGGGATGAGTTCGGATGCAATGCGGATGTTGCGTTTCATGATATCAGGAATGAGGTTTGGCTATGTCGTAAAGGTAGGCACTTTTATCAAATAACAAAATAATAAATAGCATTTGAAAAATCAGGTTGGGTAGTTGTCGGACCCTGTTTCGTACTTAAAAAACCCTTATCTTTGCACTCCCTTTAAAAAATGAGGGGAATTATATTATTAACCACCGGGATACCGATGAGGCAGGCCCGTACAAATTGAGAGTATCAATTGGAAGACCAAACAATGAATACGGAGTCAACTGCACCGCAGGAAGAGACCGTACAGACAACCGAGGCTACGCCAGTAGCTGAAACAGTGGCACCGGCAGCAGAAGCTGCACCAGCACCACGCGCACCACGTCATTACTACCAGCAGCTGGACAACACATCGCATGATGAGTTTGACTGGAGCGTAGACAAACGCAATGTTGCTTCTTACAAAGAAGACGACCGCGTGAAATTTGATTCACTCTATAGCAGCACGTTCAAAACGATCGCTGAATCGGAACTGCTGACCGGTACTATAGTTGGTGTTACCAAAACTGACGTTATCATCAACATCGGCTTCAAGTCTGATGGAATGGTATCGCTGAACGAGTTCCGCGACATGCAGGACGTGAAGATCGGTGATGTTATTGAAGTGATGGTAGTGCAGAAAGAAGACAAGAACGGTCACCTGCAGCTGAGCCGCAAACTGGCGCGCGCAGCACGTGCATGGCAGCAGATCGTTGACTTCTACAAAACAGGCGAAGTGGTTACAGGTACTATTACCTCTAAAACCAAGGGCGGCCTGATAGTGGACGTTCACGGCCTTGAAACGTTCTTGCCTGGTTCTCAGATAGACGTGAAACCAGTTACCGACTACGATCAGTACGTTGGTAAAACAATGGACTTCAAAGTTGTTAAGATCAACGAAACTATCCGCAATGCCGTGGTTTCGCACAAAGCGCTCATCGAAAGCGATATCGAGCAGCAGCGTAGCGTTATCATCGGTCAGCTGGAAAAAGGTCAGGTACTGGAAGGTACTGTTAAGAATGTTACCGACTTCGGTGCGTTCATTGACCTGGGCGGCGTAGATGGTCTGCTTTACATTACTGATATCAGCTGGGGCCGCGTGACGCATCCGAGCGAAGTGCTGCACAACGGTCAGAAACTGAACGTGGTGGTTCTGGACTTCGACGACGAGAAGAAGCGTATCAGCCTGGGTCTGAAGCAGCTTACTGCTCACCCATGGGACAACCTGCCTACAGAGATAGTAGAAGGCGCGAAAGTGAAAGGCAAAGTGGTGAACATAGAAGATTATGGTGCATTCCTCGAGATCATGCCGGGCGTAGAAGGCCTTGTGCACGTATCGGAGATCACATGGTCTTCTCAGCCTATCAACGCGAAAGAGTTCTTCAAAATAGGCGAAGAGCACGAAGCAGTGGTAGTGACACTGGACAAAGACGAGCGCAAAATGAGCCTGTCGATCAAGCAGCTGTCTGCTGACCCATGGGATTCTATCGAAGATCGTTTCCCTATCGACAGCCGTCACTCAGGCGTGGTGAAAAACATCACTCCGTATGGCGTGTTCGTGGAGCTGGAAACAGGTATCGGCGGTATGATCCACATCAGCGACCTGAGCTGGATCAAGCGTTACAACCACCCAAGTGAGTTTGTAAAAACCGGTGATAAGATCGAGATCGCTATCCTGTCTATAGACAAAGAAAACCGCAAACTGGCTCTGGGCCACAAGCAGTTGGAAGAAGATCCTTGGAACACATTTGAAACTGTATTCCCGATCGGTTCTATCCATGACGGCAGCGTAACCCGCAAAGACGAAAAAGGTGCTACAGTGCAGCTGCAGTACGGTCTGGAAGCATACGCTCCTATCCGTCACCTGCGCAAAGAAGACGGTGGCAACGTGGAAGCAGAAGAAACACTGCCTTTCATGATCATCGAATTCGATCGCAACGACAAGCGCATCATGGTATCTCACTCTAAAGTGTGGGAGCAGGTGAAGAACGACGAGAAAGAAGCTGCACGTAAAGACGCAGTTGCTGAATCGGAGAAAACTAAGTCTGCAGTTAAGAACATCCAGGCTAAAGTTGAGAAACCAACTCTGGGTGACCTCGGCGCTCTTGCAGCTCTGAAGGACAAACTGAAGAAAGCCGAAGACGGAAATGCTGAATAAGCTGCCGTTTTTCGACTGACAATATCGAGAAAGCCATCCCGCAACGGGGTGGCTTTTTTGTTTATATGTGTGTGGTTCGTGGTTCGGCAAGCTCACCATGACACCGCGGATTCGACGGGGCTCACAATGACAATGTATTCGAGCGTATAACGGGAACAAGCAGATAACTGCTTACATCTCGGCATTAATGAGGATGCAGTAGATCTCTTTAGGGCCATGTACTCCAACAACGAGTGTCTTTTCGATATCGGCGGTGCGGCTGGGTCCTGTTGTGAGATTGATCATTGACGGCAATGTGGTGCCGTATTGTTTCTTCAACAGTTTGATGCCATCTTCAATATCGTACACTACCTGATCGAGAAACGCGAAAACGATATGGATGGGATAATAAACAGGCGCGGTGCGCCCCATGTTATGCGCGCTGCTGAGCAACACAGAGCCGGTGCGCGCAACCAATGCCTCGCAGCCTGTTATGCAGGCATCGGCCTTTTCGGCAGCGGGATCGGCAGGCTGAACGAAGTCTATTTTATTGTTCTGAAACAGCTTCAGCAAACGTGGATCTGCACAGAGCAGTTGTTTCCATGCAAGGTTCTCATACAAAGTGCCGATAGTGGCAAGCAGTTCCTGCTCGTTGTCGCAAAACACGAACTTACCACCCAGGCCGATAAATGTCTCGGCAAACAACTCTTCGTTGGAGACCTCTGCGGTTGCATAAACACCGCTCTGGTTCTTTTCTTCCTCGGGAAATGGCATAGGCAACTTGGCCTCTCCCAACCCTTTACGGATCTTGGCCAGAATGTTTTCTCGCGCCTTCGAAGTCTTGAATGTCTGCATCGTTACAATGGTAAAGATAACTAATAGCAATGTTGCCTGAATGGTGAGGGAGGTGGCTGTAAAGTAAGAAGTTGAAAGCTGCTTTGCAACAACTTTCAACTTCGTTTATTTTGCGACGGTCAAATACTAACCGGCTTGTTCGCTTTCGTCGGCCTTTGCTTCTGTGGCCACAACTTCAGACTTCGGAGCTTCTTCGTCATCTTCATCGCCGGTAGGGCTGTTGTCTTCATACGGACGCTTACCCAAAAGGCGCTCCATGTCGTCTTTGAAGAGCACTTCGCGTTTTAGCAGTTCTTCTGCAATAACACGCACGCCGTCAATTTTATCAGTAAGGAGCAACTTAACCTTAGTGTAAGCCAGATCTACGAGTTTACGTACTTCCTCGTCAATGAGTTTGCCTGTTTCTTCAGAGTATGGTTTAGAGAAGCTATTCTCGTTCTGCGGGTCGTAGAACGAAATATTACCTACCGCAGGGTTCATACCATACATCGAC
Organism: Chitinophagaceae bacterium; assembly: GCA_014879545.1. Classification (GTDB taxonomy): domain Bacteria; phylum Bacteroidota; class Bacteroidia; order Chitinophagales; family Chitinophagaceae; genus Nemorincola. The sequence goes on from JACSRV010000096.1 coordinate 5,664, forward strand.
ACCATGGCGTAAGCCATACGGGTAACGTGTTGCAGATCGCTGAGGGCTCCTGTAGATATTTTTCCGAACACAATCTCTTCGACCGCGCGGCCACCGAGCGACATGCACATATCGTCCATGAGGTGATCGGTAGTACGGATATACATTTCCTTAGGCAGGTATTGCGCATAACCCAGCGCAGCCACACCACGGGGAACTATGGTTACCTTAACCAGGGGATGCGCATGCTCGAGGAACCAACCTGACACGGCATGGCCGGCTTCGTGGTAGGCAATAGTGCGCTTCTCTTCGGGCAGGATGATCTTGTTCTTCTTTTCGAGACCACCGATAACACGGTCGATGGCGTCATTGAAGTCGGCCATATCCACTTCAGACTTTCCTTTACGCGCAGCGATAAGGGCAGCTTCGTTGCATATGTTGGCAATATCGGCACCTGCAAAACCAGGGGTCTGAATCGCCAGCTTCTTAATATTGAGGTCTTTGGAACGCTTGATAGGTTTGAGATGCACGTCAAAAATCTTCTCACGACCTTTCACGTCCGGTATGTCAATAGATATCTGACGGTCGAAACGACCCGGACGCAGCAGGGCAGCATCGAGCACGTCGGGGCGGTTGGTAGCAGCGAGTACTATGATACCGCTGTCACCGCTGAAACCGTCCATCTCAACGAGCATCTGGTTGAGGGTATTCTCGCGCTCGTCGTTGCTCATCATCATGTTCTTGCCGCGGGCACGACCAATGGCGTCGATCTCGTCGATGAACACGATACATGGAGCTTTTTCGCGCGCCTGCTTGAACACGTCGCGCACACGGCTGGCACCCACACCTACGAACAGTTCTACGAAGTCGGAACCGGACATAGAGAAGAAAGGCACCTGCGCTTCGCCTGCCATGGCTTTGGCCAACAATGTTTTACCAGTGCCGGGAGGTCCGACGAGTAACGCACCCTTAGGAATCTTTCCACCAAGTGCTGTGTATTTTTTGGGATTCTTAAGGAAGTCAACGATCTCCATTACCTCTACCTTGGCTTCGTCGAGACCGGCAACATCGTTAAAAGTGATGTTCACACGTGTACCCTTCTCAAAGAGTTGCGCTTTAGACTTGCCAATATTGAATATGCCACCGGCACCACCACCGGCACCACCCGAGCCCATTTTCCTGAATACCAGGAAGTACATGGCAACAAAGAAGATGATGGGAAGGAGTAATGTCTGCAGGAAGGTGTGTAACAGGTCGCCATGAGAGTCGTAAATAACCGGCACATGGTCTGCATCGGGCATGTTCTTCTCAGCATCGTTCAGGTCGAGATTGAACTGATCTACGCTACCGATCTTGAAAGTGAATGCAGGCGTGCGGTCGTTGGCCACCGTAGGATTTTTGCCGGGTGTACCTGATGGGATGGTACCGGGTTTGAGGTATACCTCTACATACTCCTTGTTTACCACTACGGCCTTTGCCACCTGATTCTTCTGCACATAAGACTTGAATTCCCGGAACGTGCGCTCGGGCACACCGCTACTGAGGTTGCCGCCATAGAACTGCGCACCAAGAATAGCCACGAGGATCAAACCGTAGATCCAATATATATTGAAACGGGGACCTTTACGTTGGCTGTTGGGAGAATTGTCGCCGGATGGCTTCATATCGCCCTGATTATTGTTCTGTTTGTTATCGTCCATTGTTCTGATTGATCGAATTGTGTATAATGCTCCTCTGTTTGCTTAAAGTCTGTCAATGTTCGGCACGGGGAGCGTCTTCCCAAAGACTTTCAAGGTTGTAGAACATGCGCTGCTCGTGCTGAAAAACATGCACAACCACGTTCACGTAGTCAACCAAGGTCCATGTGTCGCCGATCTCTTTATGAAACGGCCGCTCACCGCACTCTTTCTCTACCTCGTCTATGATATTATCTGCTATTGCCTTCAGTTGGATATTTGACTTAGCATCGCACAAAATGAAATAATCAGCCACTGCCTCGTCGATCTTCTTGAGATCGAGGGACACGATACTCTCCCCTTTTTTATCCTGAATAGCTTTTATGATCGTCTTGAACAGCTTACTGTTCTTTGTGAGGCGGGTAGGACTTTTCTTTCGTTCCTGCAAAGCACTGATTACTTTCTCCAAATTTGTGTATTAGTTTTGTTTCGGGTAATGATCGTTATTTATCTATCAAAATTATAAATCTTTTCGCACTTAACCACATGGCCGGTACCGATTTAAAGTTAATAGAACTTGAATTTACAGATAGTACCAATAACTATGCCATGCAGCTGATCAATGACGATAAGGCGCAGCCCGGAACAACGATCGTGGCACGAAGCCAGGGAGGTGGAAAGGGTCAAAGAGGCCGGAAATGGACCGACACACCCGGCGAAAGCCTGCTGATGAGCGTGATTGTGGCCCCAAAACAACAGTTGACCGAACAATTTGTGTTCAGCGCATCGGTGGCGGTGGCAATTGCCAATGTTTTGCAAAATATGACGGGAGTGAACACGGTATCTATAAAATGGCCCAACGACATCATAATTAATGACAAAAAGGCAGGAGGGATCCTTATTGAGAACGTACTACGTGGCAGCAACTGGACGCATAGTGTCATAGGGTTCGGTCTGAACGTAAACCAGACAGAATTTCCCGATGATCTGGCCAATGCCACGTCGCTATTCATGAGCACAGGAAAAATTTTCGAAGTTAATGCGCTGGCACGTCAGATAGGCGAACATATACTCGCCACTACGTTGTTTCCGAAATCGGCACAACGAATGATGGAAAACTACAATGAGCTATTATACCGAAAAGGGATGATGCAACAGTTTGAGGAAAATGGCACAATCCGAGAAGCAAAGATCACAGGGGTGAATGCTGATGGAGGAATAGAGTTGCGGTTTGCCAGTGCGACCCGATCGGAGAGCTACCACCACGGCCAGATCAATTGGGTATGGTGAACGGTTAGTCAACGGTATTTTGCTCCGGTGTTTGGCGGCCAAACAATTTATATGCAAGCAGCGCAAATGGCAGGTGAGATAAAAGACTCAATGCAGAAAACCAAACCGGCTGAGGGATGGTGAGCACGTTCATCACCTCGCCAAGTGTAATAAGCGAACCGACTATAATGGCGGGTAGTCTCTGTTCTCGGCCAACAACAAATGTTGCAACAGTGCCGGCAATAAAGGAACAAATAGCGTAATTCAATAATAGAAAAACAAACTCAGCAGGAGGAACTTGCGCCATGTATGCCGCTATCGCTTCCCGGTTCTGCAGGTCGAGTCCGGCAGGTACCGGGTAGATCATGTGGATGAGTTTTTCGCCCATAACCTGAAGAATCATACCAGACATTACACCTGCCACCACCGGCAATACATACCTCGTTTTTCGCATGAAGTAAAGTTATAAAGATTTTCTGACGGTGGAGGGCAATATGAGTATTGGGCTATGTGCTATTGTTGGAGGAACGTATATTTACGAGGAAAAATTACAAAATGGCCCACCAATTCCCGAATGAGTACGACCACGAGATATACCTGAATACCCATCCGGATCTGCAATCTGCGGGGTTCGATGCCGAAGGATTATATCAGCATTACCTTCGCCATGGCAAGAATGAAGGGAGAACGGCCAACTCAGTGACATCGCGGGAAGAATTTGCAGGGCAGATACCAGAAGGAGCAGATATCCTAGAAATATTGCCGGGGTTCGCTCCGCTTTGCTCCGGCCCCAACGTAAAGTACTTTGAAACCAACACCAAGGAAGAATTGACAAACAGGGCGGAGGCTTTGAATGTAGACACCAGCAAGATCGCTGATGTGCATTATTACCGACCGGACGGTGATCTGAATGCGATAGGCAGGAAATTTGACTTTGTGGTGAGTGCACACGTGCTGAACAGACAACCCGACCCGATACATCACCTGCAACAAATTGAGAATATACTTTCGGATAATGGCTGCCTGATGATGGTGTTACCGGACAAAAGGTATACCTACGACCAAAATTACCCGGAAACAACACTGACGTCGTTATTGGTACGCCACCTGGAAACAAGAAAAACGCCTACAAGAGAAGACTATCTTGCAGGTAGCATTATGCGCACACACGCCGAGGCAAACGAACACTGGAAGGGAGATCACGGGCAACCTTACCCTGACCTGAATGAACGACTGTCCACATTAAAAACGGTTGACAATTGGAATATAAATGGCTTGCCGGATAGAGAAATAACCACCAACACATTTACCCCCGATAGCATTCGTACGCTGGCGCAAATGCTGAAAGAAGCAGGATTCATCAATTTGGATGTAATAAGAATATACCCGACCACGTTCAACAAACAGGAATTTTACGTAATTCTGCAACGCCCGAAAGGTTAACGCCCCCGGATAGTTACGTGAACATTAAAAATGGTTGTGCGCCCTTTAATTAAAATATTTGCAACCTCGATAGCAGCAATTGCTACACTTACATCGTATGGGCAGGAAAACCCGCGAAATGCAGGTTTTTGTACAGACGTGAACTTCTTCACGGGAAAGGTCATCAAACACACACCAAAATTCAAACTACCAATACCGGATCAAAGCTCGGGGATAGATGTAAACCTGCAATGGAAGAAATATGGGAAGCACGATTGGGAACAGCGCAGAAGGTACCCGGTAGTTGGTATCGGACTTGCCTATACGAACTACGGAATGGACTCGGTATATGGTAGGGTGTTTAGTATCTATCCGAATATTGAGATCCCGTTGATAACGGGTAACAGACTGCGATGGACGGTGCGCATTGGTGACGGTGCAGGCTTTGTGACAAAAAAATATTCGAGGATACCTGACTTTGACACGTTGAATAACGCAATCAGCAGCACGCTGAACGATTATGCATCCTTCATGACGGACATCAGATACCACGTGAATGACCATTGGGAATTCCAAACAGGACTGAATTTTTCGCACATTTCAAATGCGTCTTTTCGGCAACCCAATCTGGGTATCAACATGTACGGGGCGCATTTCGGGATAAAATACTATCCTGTCACGTCAAATGTTCATCGCATAAAAAGAGACCTGAAACCGTTGAAGAACAGGTGGCTTGGACAGATGCGTCTGACAATGGCATTCAATGAATCGAATGCACCTCTGGGGCCAACCTACCCTATCTATCTTGCCACGGCCTATGCCAGCAAAAGGTGGATCAGCAAGAACAAGATGTTTGCGGGATTTGATTACAGCTACCACCAACAGGTGTATGCTTACCTTTTAGATAATTCTTTTGTACCGGCGGGCACCGAAAGGCGAAATTCGTATAAGATCGCAGCAATTGCGGGGAACGAATTTTTGCTAGGAAAAGTGGGTGTGGTATTGCAGGTGGGCTATTATGTTAAACCTAACTTTCTCTCTCAAGGAAAATTCTACCAGAAATTGGGAGGCAATTACTATTTTATTCAGAATGAAAGAGGAATCATCAAAGAAGCATACCTCTGCGCGTTTTTGAAAACACACCTTTCAGTTGCCGAACTGGCAGAGTTTGGAGTGGGTATGAGCTTCTGATGTTGACGAATATACTAACAGCGCAAAATGAAACAGCCCGGCACGCCGGGCTGTTTCATTTCTCGTTTCGAAAACCGAATTACTGTTTCAGCACAAAGTGGAACACCTTGCGATCGTTGCCGTTGCTGATGTTCAGCAGGTACATGCCGTTGGCAAGACCACTGTTCAGCTGCACTCGCTCGTTCAGGTT
>JACSRV010000184.1 GCA_014879545.1 Chitinophagaceae bacterium
CCTGTTTTTAAAAACAGGTATTTTTACCTGGTGCATGAAATTTATTCTTAAAATGAATCGGATTCGAAGATATTGTGTTTGAGTGCGAACAATACCAACCCGGCTGTGTTCTTGCAGCCAACCTTGGCCAACAGGTTATTTCGATGACCGTCGACGGTACGGGGACTAAGGTTAAGTATCTCGGCGATCTCGGCGTTTGTATTTTCCCGACAGATCAACCGTAATATCTGTGTTTCCCTATCTGACAACACGATGGGGATATCGGCGAATGAACGTACGGGACCATTTTTGTGTTTGTTTATTGTCCGCATGGCTTTGATAGTTGCCTCGTTGAAATAAAAACCGGTGGCATATGCGGATGCAACCGCTGCTTTTACTTCCTCGAAATCACAGTTTTTCACGAGATAACCCGCAACTCCGGCCTCCACCATTTTGGCAATGAACCTTTCCTGATTATGTATTGTCAGGATAATGGATCTGATAAGGGGATAACGTTTTACAAGTATCTCCACAAGCTCAAAACCGTTTAGGTGAGGCATGTTCATGTCAATGAGGGCCACGTCGGGAACCTTACCTTTCTCGAGCATGGACAGGAATTGCACGCCGTTGTCGGCTACACCTATCATTTCAAATTCAGGACTGGCGTTTAGCAGAGCGTAGAGGCCATCACGGAAGAGTCTTTGATCCTCGACCAATGCAACTTTAATTTTTTCCATGTTTTTTGTTTTTTGTTAATATGGATGCAGGGATAGAAATGGTGAATGAATAGCCATTACCGGGCGCCGAACTAACCTTGTAGGTCGCACCCAGCAAGCTCAACCGACTTTCAATGTTGTATAAACCGATGCCGTTGTTTTGACTATCCGGCATCTGGACACCTACACCGTCGTCGGCATAAACAAGCGTGATCTTATCGTCAAGGATATCAGAGACGATGCTGATGCTAGATGCATTTGCATGTTTCAAGGTATTAGTAATGAGTTCCTGAATGACCCTGAACAAGGATAAAGCGTCGTTGAACCCTAATTGCTGCAGCAAACCATTTGTACGATCGGCAACAACAATCGGCACACCGGATGACGCGGCCGTTTTATCACAGTACTCATACAAAGCTTCGTGAAACCCCCAAAGCTCCAAACCCGCCGGGGAAAGACTGTGAGAGATATTTCTGACATCATTGATAATGTCGTCAATTCCAGTGCGTGCCTTCTGAGCGATATCATTGACAATCTGACTGTCATTTCCAGCACCTGTGATGCCGGAAATGACATATCGAAGACCTGACAGTGCGCCACCAACATGGTCGTGGAGGTCCTGGCTTATCCGTTTGCGTTCGTTTTCCTGCGATTGTATTGATGCAACGAGCAGCTTTTGCTGGTACTCAAGTTCCCGCAACATCATTTCGCGGTGCTGGCGTAGGAGTTTTCTTCGGTACCTTATGAAAAAGAAGACAATACCAAATGTAAGAGTCAACACACCTGTTGTGGCGATGACGACAATAACCAGTATACTATCGCCTATTTTTTGTACTTCCATAGTGTTATTGCTGTAAGAATGTAAAACACCACCAGAAATGTCGCATGCAATATCCACATAATAAAACTCAGAACACTGCCGCCAGGCACCAGATTACAGGCAGCAAACCACAAGAATGAGCCACTGAAATAAATCAGTATTCCGGTATTAGCGTAGGCAAGCACAGCATTTACATTCTTATCTCCACCAATACTGTCGAGGTCGCGCATGAAAAGCACAACTGCAAAAATTGCCATAATCAGCGCTTCGATAGACTTGGTGTAAGTGCAGAAAGTGAATATGTCCTGAAAAAACAGAACATTCAATACACAAATGCCAAAGAATGCCGGTATCAGCCAATTTATAACCCGGGACATTTTCTCGTCCGCAAATACAGCACGATAGAAGATTGCAAGAATCGCAAATTCTACAAAGGTATAGGTGTGCATTACCGGCATGTTATTGATAAGATTAAACGCCAATAGTGAATTGATACCATTTGCGACAAAATCTACGAGCAGAAACCAACTCAATATCCTAAGCTCCCTTGGAAACACGGAATACCTCGTTACCGCCGGAATAAACGGAATAACAACAGAGGCCGGAACGACCACACCCAGATAAAATACCCTCCAATCTTTTATCAAACTTTATAGAAAGCTTTTAAGGCTATTGCGTTGAATTTAAAGCATTACTCTGACCGCAGCATGTTGGACAAGGGAAAGTTGAATCGAAAACAAGGCTATTATTGTTGCTATCTTCCAGTACGTCATTTCCATCGGCATCAACTGCAACCCAGTACAAATGCAACGTACCATCCTCACGCATACCCATGTAAGCCCTGAAACCGTTTACAGCGTATTGGATAGTGTTGGAAATGTCTCCTATAGGGATAAAGAAGGCATTGATGAGGTAGTTGGGGTCTTGAGTGACACCTGCTATGAAAGTGCGCCATGCGGCAGTATCGGCGGCGGCGGTTGCTACGGGAACGGGATAGGTGGTGCTGAAATTGTTGATTTCGTTACTCATTTGGTTTGTTTTTTATGGTTAATTAAAGGATAGTTTGGTAATGAATTGTTACCGGCATAAAAATAGCAAAATTCCAATGCAAGTCCTATTAAGTTAGAATGATTAATTGGACGCGCCTATCTTTGCACCATGGAATTGAACTCACTAACAGCGATCAGCCCGATTGACGGCAGATACAGGGCACAAGTGGCAGTCTTTGCACCTTACTTTTCTGAATTCGGCCTTATCAAGTACCGTGTTCGGGTAGAAGTAGAATACTTTCTTTTTCTTGCTGAGAAAAAGGTGATCAAATTGCCTGCAAAAGTAAAACCAGCGAAACTGAGGAGTATTTATGAACAATTCAACGAAGAAGACGCCCTGAAGATCAAGAATATTGAAAAAACCACCAATCACGATGTAAAGGCTGTCGAGTATTTTCTGAAGGAGAAACTTGAAGCAATAGGAGCCGGCGACAGTCTGGAGTGGGTACATTTCGGACTGACGTCGCAGGACATTAACAATACTGCGGTGCCATTGTCGTGGAAAGAAGCACTTGAAGAAGAATACCTGCCATTATTGCTCAACACGCATCTGCACCTATACCACCTGGCGCAGGAGTGGAAGGGAATACCAATGCTGGCACGTACACACGGCCAGCCAGCATCGCCAACGACACTTGGAAAAGAATGGATGGTGTTTGTGGAGCGACTGGAAGGGCAGATCGACCAATTGCTGAACATACCTTTCGCAGCTAAGTTTGGAGGTGCGACAGGGAACTTCAACGCGCATAAAGTGGCTTTCCCGGCAATGGATTGGGTGAAATTCGGTAACGACTTTGTTGAGAAAAAGCTGGGTCTGGACCGCATGCAATACACCACACAGATAGAACACTATGACAGTTTCGCTGCGCAATTTGATGCTCTTAAACGCATCAATACCATACTGATAGACCTATGCCGCGATGTGTGGCAATACATCAGCATGGAGTACTTTAAGCAAAAAGTGAAATCAGGGGAAGTTGGTAGCAGTGCCATGCCGCACAAGGTAAATCCGATTGACTTTGAAAATGCAGAGGGCAACCTTGGTATTGCCAATGCCCTTTTTGAACACCTGAGTGCCAAGTTGCCGATCAGCAGGTTGCAGCGCGACCTTACAGACAGCACAGTGCTGCGCAATGTGGGTGTTCCACTATCCCATAGCTTCCTCGCATTAAAATCGCTGGAAAAGGGACTGAACAAACTGCTGCTGAACAAAGAAAAGATGCAGGAAGATCTGGAAAAGAACTGGGCCGTTGTTGCAGAGGCTATCCAGACGGTGCTACGCAGAGAAAACTATCCACAACCTTATGAGGCATTAAAAGCTCTGACAAGGGGAAAATCGAGCATCACCAAAAAAGACATTCACGAGTTTATAGATACGCTGAAAGTAACTGCGAAAGTTAAAAAGGAATTGAAAGCGATCACTCCGCACAACTATACGGGGGTTGACTTTGACTACTAAGGAAATGGACATACGCGCCGCTTACATTGAGACGATCAAAAACAGGATCAACGACAGAACGGGAGCTCAAAAGGCTTCCGTTACTGATGTTGTGATAAATGTATACGGGAAGCCATACAATACCGCAGTTACGCTGTATAGCCTTTTGAAAGAGAGCGGCCAATGGATAGACAAGATCTATTTCATTGAAGAACGAAAACAACCGCATGATGCCGAATTTGATTTCATTAAGGAGGCTTTCGCCAACAAGCTCGTGTGTTATACGCCGAAGTTATGGTTATGGGTGCGTCCGTTCCGGAATCGGTGGGTATTTGAGTGGCAGGCCTTTCGTAAATCTGTCAGGTATCAGTGGGGTTGGGAGCAGACGAACAAAGACTTCCTTTTCATTACGCACAACGATGTATTGTATAGGAAAGATCTGGTGGGTGAAATGCTCAGTTCAGCCGGAGACAATATAGGCATAGGCCCTGTGGGGCAATGCTGGAATTGTTCGGCTCATTTTGCGGGGCTCTGTACACCAGACACTTACACTAATTACCGTCCAAATTATACCGACCTGAAGGCACTGATGAAGCAGCACCCGGGGAGCAGAGAAAAAGACTATGGTGACGTGCCGACCAAAGACAGACCGTGGCCTTTGCCGGAATGCAGACTAAATGAATGGACTGCATTAATAAATATGAAAGTGGCCCGGAGCGTGACGATGCCTGCCGGAAATGCCGTTCCGTTCGGTGCATTTTTTGGTTTGGATATTGGCACAAGGTGGTTTAATGACGTGCTGAATATGGGGTATTCGGTAAAAAACTTCGACATCACCGGACGAGCCGACCATGCCTGGGCAGGAAGTGTGAGGAGCGGACACGCTGCACTGCTAAAGGAAGAGGAATATCACTTTTCTGAGAGGGTTGCCAGAGAATATCTGGAATCAGAACTTGCGCAAAAAGGAATCTGATCTATTCGAACCGATAACAACCTATATCGGCTTGACCATCGCGCGACTTGCCTTCAATATCTACAAGCGGCAGATAGGCTGCATTTCCCTTGCCGATCGCCGGCGAACCTTCTTTCAACCTGTAATCTCCTTTGTCTTTCTCCTTGAACAATGGGTCTTCGTTGTAAATACAATCTATGAAGTTGACAAATGGCTCACGCACCTTTCCCATTCTGAGCAGACAATGATCCACCACCAGATTAGCCGCAGCTTCGGGCACTGAGCTGAAAACCACCTCACTATCGAGTGATCCATAAACGATACAATTGCGAAAAGCAGCATTCAGGTCACCGTAGTATATGGTATTCTGGTCGGGTTTGTAATAATTGAGCACAGCAAGCGTACCCTGATTGGAGTGCGAAAGCCCTGTGCCACCATAATTGGCAAACGTGCAATTTGTAAACGTATCGCGCCCACCCTGAATGACAGCGAGCGCGTAACCACCAGTTGAATGGAAGAGACAATTGGCTGCCGCAATGGTGCCTTGCCTGCTGTAAATGCCGGTACCGATAGAGTTTTTCAGCACGCAATTTTCCATACGCAGCTGAGGCAAGCTGCCCGATGCATTTGAATCGATGTGGACCCAAATGGCGGCAGGATTGCCCAATGCGCCATTGCCACCATTTTCTATACGAGTGTATCTGAGTCTGCTACCGTTACTGTAGGAGTGGAAGTAGATACCACCCCACTCTCCCGGATACCCTTCATAACCGAAATAACGCCGGTCGAGACGATCGCCCTGAAAAATAACGGAGTCTTTTGCCGTGCCGTTTGCCAAAAGACGACCAAAAACCACAAGACCGGAGTTCTGGTGCATATAGACCCTGCATCCGGGATTCAGGGTAAGCGTGACTCCCGGAGCAACCGCTGCGCTGTTGATAATGACATAGGGCAGTGTGGTATCCCAAACAGAGTTTACAGAAATGACACTATCCTGGATATAGCGGGCATTCTGGCCATAGGCCGTAAACGGAACATAAAACTGTTTGCCATTGAGTGTCGCCACAAGTGAATCGGTCACAAGGAAAGGCGTGCGTTCATCGTTGGGGTCAATATTCACGGTTGCAAATACATAAACGCTATCGCGGGGAGCGATACGAATATCAGTAACGTTATTTCCCTGAAAACCATCAACATTCAACTTGAAGTAAGAATTGGCGTTTAGCATTCGCACAGAGCTGAGTACAATCTCCTGATTCTGTGGATTAAAGATGAGTATCCCTGTAGTAAAACTCCCCGCTGACGTGAATACAGTGTCGAACTTCAGCGTATCATCAGAAAAACGCAAGTCGCCACCAACCGTCAGTATTTTCTTTTCTTTCCGGCAGGATGGTGCCGTGAGAAAGGCAATGGCCGCAACAAACAAAATAGATAGAATCGGTAATTTAGCGCGCATCGGCCGGGGAATAAATGAAAGAAATAAAACCGAAACTCAAACGAAAAAAGACCCTATAAAATTGCACAAAGCACAAAAAGTCAAAAACACCCCAATGTGCCGGTTGCTTCTTAGTATAACTTACAGGTTTCGGTGAGTGTTATACCGTCTTGTTCTTTGGTATAAGAAGCCTCTTTGCATACAGACTCTGCACCTTTCTTATTGTTGTACACGTCGTACTCGTTGTAAGTGCTGTCGGGCAGTCCCGGTGCTCCTGAGTACTTAACCAGACAGCGGCAAGTGTATTTCTTAGTGCAAGAAGACACAGAGAGAACACTGAGAACAGCAACAAAAAGCAAAACAGTAGAACGGAGTTTCATGTAAAAACCAACTTATTTAGGGTGAAGTTAGGTAGGGAACGTCATAATTCAAAATTTCAGGCAGATATCATTGGTCACCAGCCGATGCTGACAGTAACCCCCGGAATTCACCTGCCAAGAAACCTTAGATTATTGAGCAAAAGATTGATATCGATGCCGGGTGAATACTGGCGGGCGTATATCAGATCGATATTGTATTTCACCTCCTCGCCTGGTTCATACCCGGGGATGATATTGCACGGAACGATGACCCCTTTTCTTAACGGGGGCAAGCCAACCAACCTTTCGTGGGAAGATACATATCCGACCCAGGTAAGCCGTCCGGCTAAAACACGAAAACAATTAGCAATGAACGTACCGGGTGCCTTAACGATAAAGATCATTAAGGGAGCTAACGCCATAAAAGCGATAGAAGCTGCAATATCGATCATACGTTTGTTACGCATCTGTGCAAACGACGAAAGGTTAAATCTCCTGTCGAGCGTATACAGGTCGCCGGATGTGGCACTGGAATTGCTGCCTACAAAACTTTCGCCACCGGGCAGATGGATCTTGTATTCGTACCGCCCGCCACATTCCTGCATTTTGGCAAAAACCTCGGTATATGTAAGCCCGTTGATACAAAAGATCACCTCGTTGATGTTGGTGACATAGAGCAGTGGCTTCATTTCTGAAATGGCTCCGAGAGCAGAACCGGCAGTTGGTCCCGGATTAATACGACCGGCCAATTCAGGCGCATAATTGACCTGCCTCAACACATCGGCTGTTTGCCTGAATGCCTTTTCATCGGCAACGATCACTGCTTTATGAGGAAGGGCATCGTATGGAACAAATTTCAGAACCCCCATTCTGTACAAAAGTTCGTGCAAGCCGATAAGCATTGCAGTGCCCGCCATACCACTGAATATGATGATGGCCCGCGAATAACGGTATTCGGGCGGGAGAAGGCCATAATATGCCAAAATGATAATAGTTCCCAGCAACATGCCCCGGGCTACCTTCAGCGCACGATATGGCTGATCATATGCTCCGTTGAAGTACAATGAAAGCAACCACAGAATAATGTAAGCCGGGAAGGTAGCGTATACCATTTCGGTGCTGATAGTAGCAACATTCTTCACCTCATTTACCCAAAACTCCTTGATACCATAAAGTGTAAGCAACATGATGAGCGCATCAAACAATGGCATGTGCAACACCTTAAGCGCCCGCTTTACTGTACCGAGTATGGCGCGCAGGACTATGCCCGCATTTATGAATAAGATAAAGAGCCCTGCCTGATTTTTTGTGTAGTGTTTTTTGACAAACGTGACCAGGGCCTCGTTAAAAATGCGCACGTAGGATAGTGTCATCTTGCGGGTACTCTCACCTTTGTAATGAATGAGATCCACCTCGGGATAATAGATATTCTTGTATCCGGCCTTCTGAATGCGGTAAGAAAGATCCACATCTTCGCAATACATAAAATAGTCTTCATCAAATGGTCCGCCAGACTTTTCCATCGCCTCCTTACGCACCAACATGCAACAGCCTGAGAGCACATCAACTTCAGCTGTTTCGCGCTCATCTACGTGCACCGCATAATACTTATTTATATATGCCGACCGTGAAAAGATCTTATTCAGACCAGTGGTCTTAAAAATTGCCACTGACAAGGACGGGAAAGATTTCTTTGAGTCGGGGGCAAATTGCCCCTTTCCATCTATTAGTCTGGGACCAAGCGCCCCCGCATCGGGGTGCTTGTCCATGTAATCGACTGTGGTCTTCAGAAACCCCTCCGGCATGACAGTATCTGGATTAAGGAACAGAATATATTCCCCTTTTGCTACCGCAACTGCCTGATTGTTGGCCCGTGAAAAGCCGACATTCTCCTTGTTTTCTATGAGTGTAACGGATGGGAAACGTTGCCGGACAAAATCGCAACTACCGTCAGAAGAGTTGTTATCGACGACAATAACCTCCGCATCGATCCCCGGTGCCGCACGCAATACTGAATGCACGCACACCTCGAGGAAGTACTTTACGTTATAATTGACGATAATGACCGAAACCTTCATGATATGAACCGGAATTGTAATGATGACCTATTACAATTTCCGCGCCACCTTTTATTTTACTGCAAATAACGGAAAACGAACCAATAGATTGTAATGCGGCTGAGAATAACCAAGAAAAGTTGGACAAAGGAAATAGCGTTTTTACATTAAACACAGTCTATATACCTCTCTGTATCAGGAACTCAAAGCAATTATCTAATTTTAAGGCATGAATAAATTCCTGCGTTTTACCATCCTGCTTGTGCTGATTGCAGCTGCCGGTGTGCTGATCCTTGCATTTTTGGAACCACATGATGTAACTGTAACCCGTTCAGTTGTCATCAGGTCCAACCGCGAAACAACGTTTGCTCAAATTAAGAATCTTACCAACTGGCAACACTGGAGTACACTGCTGGAGAACGACACATCGATAAAAATAACCTATAACGGAAATGAGGGCGAAGCGGGTAGCACTCTGGAATGGAAGGGAGACCACGGCATAACCGGAGAAGGCATTATTAAAAATACAGGTATCGAAAAGACCAAAATGAATTATTCTTTTTCTGTTACGAAGCCCGGCACGATGGAGGCCGATGGTGTATTCGCGGTAACAGACACCGGCGAGATGGTGAAGGTAACCTGGACGTTTCATAAGCATTTTCCTTTCCCGGGAAATGCAGCTCTTATAGTATTCGATCTGGAAAGATACATGGGGGGCGACATGATGAACAGCCTGACAAAGCTGAAGGAATACGTTGAAAAGGATGCAGAACCGGCCGTTGAAATAGAAGAGGTACAATACCCGGGCGGCATACTGGCGGGAATAAGAGATACACTTACGTGGGATGACATGGAAACCTTCTTTGGCGACACTTACAGCCTATTTGTAAAAACACCATCAAACAAGCTAAAGGGTTCACCGATAGGGATGTTCTATGAATGGGACACAATAAGAAGGAAGGCTGACGTGTTTGCCGGATATCCTGTAACAGATACAGACATCCCGGTGAACGGAATCACATTCTCTGAGTTGCCGCAAACCAGGGCATTCAAAGCAGTGCACAAAGGGAGCTATGATGGCGTGAAAAAGATACACAAATTACTCGATGAGCACATTGCGAAGAAAGGGCTGAACAGATGGATAACGATAGAAGAATATGTGGTGTACCCCGGCAACGAACGTGACGCCAGCAAATGGCAAACAAACGTTTACATACTGGTGCAATAATAAAGAGGGGGATGCTGGTGCATCCCCCTCTTTATTTTATCAGACCTGGCTTAATAATCAAGTGCGATCAAACAACCGGAATGTCCATAACAATCAAAACACCTATGGGGTCTCTTTAGGATAGTCAAGATAACTCCACTTGTTCATAACCACTCCGTCTTTGAGGAGCATAAGACCGGGGTTGGTGCGCATAACTGTTTTATTGACGGTACCATCTATGGTGAAGAAAGGAATGTCTTTCATATTCCAAGCCTCCTGGTATACTTTGCATATATCGCGTCCCGCTGAACAAGCTACGTAGAAAGGTATGCCCTTTGCTTTTGCTTTGTCCATCAACGCGCGAAGTACATCCAGATTATCTTTATGAGCGATATCAGGCTGACGAAGGAACCAGATATAAACATAACCTTTCGCAGTAAGTATTGCCTGAGTCTGATCGACATTGTCGGAATCGGTAAGGGCAAAATCGTGGATCTCTGAAAGTCCAGTAGCCGGGGCAATCTCAACAGACTTGCTTGAAACGAATTTCCAGCTAGGATCCTTCCACGGATAATTCTCTGAGGTAAACTCCTGTTTTACACCGTTCTTCTCATAAACAAAGGTGGTTGCAAAAACAGCTTCTTTCGCGTCCGGAGCCGGCTTCATTTTTTCCCAGATGTTGTTTCCCACTTTGTATGGAAGACAATCGTGATAAGGGAGACGATGGAGCACCCACCACTGAGCGCCGAAAACAAAAACTGCACCCAACGCCACGATGGTGGCATTGATAGCTCCCTTGTTAAAGATCGGGAATACCCTATACCTGAAAATGAAAAGGATGAGGACTGCTGCCGTTAACGCGACATCTTTATAGAACGTAGCCGTGTTCGAAATTTTGATACAGTCGCCAAAGCACCCGCACTCCTTGATCTTGCCTGAATACAATGCATAACCGGTAAGGAACGTAAAGAAGATGTTTAGTAACAATAACAACGTTACATACAAACGGAAGTAATTTCCGACAATCATTGCGAGACCGGAAATAACCTCGAAACCGATCATCAGAATAGAGAGACCAAGGCTATAGTCGATCATAAAAGTCATGCCCCATACCTCAAAAAACTCATTCATCTTGTAAGTGAGCCCAAGCGGATCGTTCGCTTTCACGAGACCGGAGAAAATGAATAGCAGGCCTACAGCCACCCTTAAAATCCAGAGAATAATCTTCATGTTGTGTTGTTAATGATTGAATAGGTAAAACAAATTAATCTTTTAAATAAAGTGCAATAATAAATAATTATTTGACTTAAAGAAAACTTGAGTGTTTCGTTTCCTTTTCATATTCTTGTCAAACATACAGCAT
>JACSRV010000108.1 GCA_014879545.1 Chitinophagaceae bacterium
TTTTGGTAACCATATATTCATTCTGAAACCTATTGTTTCATTTTTTGTTCCTTTGCAAAAAACGTTCAGCTAATGACCAATTCATATTTGAGCTTTGCAACCGGGGTACTATTACTGCTTACAACGGCTACAAACGCTCAGAACAAGATCAAGTATTACTTTAATAAACCGGTAAATACGTCTGTTTCAAAGGGGGTGAATGCCCAATACCTCAACAATTGTATGGGCGATACCGTAGTTGCATACATAAATCGCTCAAAATACACGCTGGATATTGCTGTATATAACTATACCTCCACCTTTCCGGCTATTGCTACCGCCGTCAACAATGCCCACGCACGCGGTGTTCGGGTACGGTGGATATATGACAGCAGTTCCTCTAACACAGGCATACCCCTGCTGAACGGCGCCATCAATCGAACTGCCAGCCCCGATGCAAGTGGCTCGTACAACATCATGCACAATAAGTTCATGATCATTGATGCGAACTCCTCGAATCCCGCGGACGCTATTGTGTGGACAGGTTCCAGCAACTGGAATTCTCAACAGTTCAATAGCGACTATAACAATGCAGTTGTCATTCAGGACCAGGCACTTGCTAAGGCATACAGGGCACATTTCAACATGATGTGGGGCGATACTGGCCTCGTCCCCAACAAGACACTGGCAAAATTCGGCCCAGACAAAACCGATCTTGGCAACCATATATTCACCATTGAGGGGAAGACGGTTGAATTGTATTTCAGTCCGTCAGACGGTGTTAACAATAAGATACTTTCCGCCCTGAACACAGCCAATACCGACCTTTATGTTGGCATGAGCACTTTTACGTACAACTCTGATGCTTCTGCGATGGTCTCGAAGAAATCGGCAGGTGTTTACGTAGCCTGCATCGGCGACGGATCATCAACTTCTTCATCGGTCTCTTCGGCACTAACCTCCGGTCTTGGCAGTACTTTCATCTCGTACCCTGGCCCGGTGCTGTACCACAACAAATTCATGATTGTTGATGCGTCTAACAAGTGCTCAGATCCGCTTGTGCTGACCGGTTCCCATAACTGGACGGTGAGCGCCGATACTAAGAATGACGAGAACACACTCATTATCCATGACGACACTGCGGCTAACATCTACTACCAATCTTTTCACGCAAATTTTACGTCAATGGGTGGCAGCCTCTCCAGTATCACTGATTGTATTACTGAAACTGAGACACTTGTTGCTGCTACACCGTCAATCACTATTACCCCAAATCCAGCCAATGGTGTACTGAACATTAACTACTCTATCGTTACGGCAATGCCGGTTAGCATTGAAATATTTGATTCCTTCGGAAGGTTGGCGACGCGTTCGTATCTGTCAGATAATGAACCAGCCGGCCACCATCGCTATTCTGTCGCTTTGCCAAATGCGGGTGTTTATCTTGTGCGGGTCACTACCCCACTCGGCACAACTACGGCAGTGGCTACTTCGGTCGACTAATGCAGAGAAGCGCCCCAAGGCTATACATACAACACTCCACGGAAGCCACGCGCTGCGTAGTATGATTGTGCGCCGTTGTGATAGGTGAAAACCGTATCATATCGCCTGTCGCAGAACAGCGCACCATCCAGTGCACGTATCTTTTCAGGGGTTTGTATCCAGCTCGAAGTCTTCAGGTCGAACTTACCCTTGGTTTGCAGGAACCTGTATTGTTCTTCGGTCAGCATTTCTATGCCCATTTCTGCAGCCATGGTCATGGCGTCAGTTTGCGGCCGGGCTTCTTTTCGGGCTTCCCATGCAGCAAGGTCAAAGCAACAGCTGCGACGACCGGCAGGGCTCTCAGCACTGCAATCCATGAATATGATTGCCCCAGTGCCCTTGTCCGCTCCCACCACATCCGGTTCGCCCCCAGTTTCCTCCATGGCATGCAATGACCGCAGTATCGCGGGCAAATTCTTCAAACGAGTCTCAACATCATCCCAAAGAATACCTTTGTACCTTCCCTGGTTCTTTTCAAAGCGGTTCTTAAGCACATCCAGAAGTGCTGAAACTTGCGCGGTGGTGAGTTTTGCTGCCATAATTCCAAAATTACCGTATTCCGTGCTGAATTTCTATGAAAGTAACTTCACGGAAAGATTTTAAAAACTACTTCAGAGTGGGTTTCATTATATTTGATTTTCAATCAATAAACTACTCGTACCCTGACCGACATGTCATATATCAATCTGCTCCGCACACCGACAGCAACCCACCCTCTTCGTGTGCTTATGAGCGCTTGCCTTTCGGGTATTGCATGCGGTTACGACAGTACTGCAAACGGCACCTACCCAAGTGCGCTGAAAATAATCGGCTATGACAATGTCAATGTCATAAAATTCTGTCCCGAAGACCATTCTTTCGGTACGCCCCGCGAGATGTGCGACATACATGGCGGCACCGGGATAGATGTGCTTGAAGGGCGCGCAAAAGTGCTTACCGATTCGGGCATCGACTGGACCGATGGAATGATCCGGGCATCTGAAAAAATGCTTGAGATCGCTTTGAATGAACGTATCGAACTGGCAGTGTTGATGGACATCAGCGCGGCCTGTGGCAGTCAGGTGATCTATAGTGGCAGCCGATTCGCCGAAAACAAGGTTTATCAGATAGGCGCCGGTGTTTGTGCAGCCCAGTTGATAAGGAATGGCATCAAAGTAATCAGCCAGCGCGACTACGCATCCCTTGAGGTCCTGTATTCAAAAATAGACCCCACACACGCAATAGACACCACCAGAACAGACCACCACGAGACTGAATGGTACAAAACCTATTTCAACAAATAGCTAAGATTGTCTTTTCAATTCGACCCAACAAAGGCTCTTGCTGAAGCGGTATTAATTGCCCGCCAACTTAAATGAGTTGAAATACTTATCGCTCATTGCATTGCCGTCATTTTCTTTATAGCACAAAGTTTGCATAATGTATGCCCGGCTCTTTACTATGTAAATGCGTAAATTCATGACAGCCTTTTCTTCAAGCATATCTATCTTCACACTCCTGCCCGGGTAGCCGCTCATACTTATTTTCTTCTCCTCACGCTTCGTGTAGCCCCGCTTTTTTATCATGCCCCTGATAGCATTGCTGAAGAACGAGTCGATCAATTCATCTTTAAAATCAGAGCTTACCATTTCTTCAGGATAGTCTGAATAGATCAGTACATAGGCCTCATTGTCGTCTTTGTACTTTCCGGTTTGGTAGGTCACGGTATGCATTTTCAACACCCCTATCTTCGTGTCAATATCTTTATCTCCCTCTTCAGGTTGTTCGGGAAACAATATGCTGAACTCTTTCTTGCTGAATGTGACCCAATTGTTGTTCAGAGCCTTTTCCTTTTTGACATATGCCGGTGCATCCAAAGTAAATGAGCTGAAGAACTTATCTATTGCCTGTGGATTGTCTTTCCCAACCTCGTAGGCTGCCTCCAGAAGGTACATCCTCTTTTGCACCAGGTATGTCCTCATGATCATGATATAGTTCCCCTCGGTCACATGAATCTTGCCTTCCCTGCCCCTGTAGCCTTTTATATAGACCTCCTTTTCGGACATCACTTCTCCCGACATGTTTTTAGCGGCACCGGCAAGTGAACTGTGCAGCAGATTGTCAATATCGGCGTTATCCATATCCGAGTTTGTATTGGAATCGATCTGATCGACATAACCAATGCCATATATCTCCGATTCATTTTTGTACTTGCTGCCGTCATAGAGATAGAGTGTCAGCGTAGCCGTGCCCTTTTCTGCGCTAACTTCCTGCTCTGTCTTAGCTGGCTGCCTTGGAAACAAGGCATTAAATCCGCCTTCTTTGCATTCAAACTTTACCCATTCGCCCGCCAGTGCCGGTAGGGAAAAGAGCATTACCAATAGAACTGTGGGTAGTATTTTGTGTATATTTCTCATAAAAGTGGTGTAGGTGTCAAAAATAGTGAAAATGATGAGCGTTGCGGGCGCGCCTTGTTATTAAAGTGATATTAGTGCTTACTCCTTCGCTACGTTTGGCTTTAGAATTCTGCTTCCCACTTTGAAATTTTTTCTTCTTTTCGTGTATTTTATCTAACTCGTTGATCCTCAATTGACATGTGGGAAGTAATACTTCCTGCCACTTCCCAAAACTGCGCAAAAACTTCCCAGTTCTGCGCATCCCGAAGCGCTCGGGACAGGCCCACTGTGCAAAACTGCGCATGAGAGAGGTGGCATAAAATCGCCATATATGCATTTGCAACCCATTTTGTTCAATTGCAATTCAAGTTACACCCGTGCGGGAGAACAGGCAAAAGAAAGTTTTATGATATGGCATTTTTGGTAGTGTGATAGAAAAAAGTTGCTGTAAGAAAGGTCGTCTGGCTCAGACAAGGTAAAGACGTTCTGAGAACGGGTGGTTCGACGGGGAGCTTCTAATCGCCGGACAGAATCCGACTACCGTACGTGCCGTAGGAACAATCTAGGGCAAACCGGCGTTACAAACGCCACACCGCAACATCCTCGTTGCAAACGAGGACGAGTGGGAAATGACAAACTACTGTTATATAAGTCGATTTGCTCCAATTTTCTACACTTCAATTCAAGTTACAATCATGATAGAAAACAGGCAAAAGAAAGTTTTATGATAGTGCGTTTTTGGTTGTATGAAAGAAAAAAGTTGCAGTCGGCAAGGTTGTCTGGCGCAGACAATGCGAAGCCGTTTTTTGAACGGTGCCCTGCGGAGCAAAGGGAAAACAGGGCACTTGTAATCACCGGACAGAATCCGGCTGCCATAGGTGCCGTAGGAACAACCTACGGCAAACTGGAACAAACTATATTTGAATGGTAATTTTGAAAATATGCTTAGTGAAAGACATAAATTACTGGAAAAGCTGTTAACTACAAATCACCTCAACGTTTCAGAACGACGCTGTCTTGACTCATCGCCTACCTTTTCTGAGTTATTGGAAGTCGCCGAGCGTTACTTTCAAAACGGTATTTTTTTGCCCGCGGTCATCATAAAGTGGGACGACAAGAAGGTATGTTATGAAGGATATTCACTGGAAAAAGTAGACCAGTCGTACATTTTACATTTTCAAATTGCCGGGGCCTCAATGAATTTGTATGCCAATGAAAAGGAATTATATAGCAATCTAAAAGATGCACTTCATGCCTTTTTATACAACGAACACCATTTCAATATTAACGGTATTCCAATTTTGGACAAATAAGCTACGCAAGGAATAAAAAAGCCCGTAAAGGCACTTAAAGGCATTTACGGGCATCTGTAGCTTCGTCAGGAATCGAACCTGAATCTGGAGCTTCGGAAACTCTTATACTATCCATTGTACTACGAAGCCGTGTCCCGTAAACTGCGTATGCGGCCCGTTTGCGGGATGGCAAAAGTAACGTAATAAAGCCGATTTGTGAAACGACACTACTGATAGTCTTCGATCACCAGTTGTTCGCGACAGAAAAAGTACTCGCGGGGGTCATTGGAAGCGACAAAGACCATGCGGCCGGCGGCAAATCGCTCTATCCAGTCGCGGTATTGGTTCACACCGTTCTCATCAAGATTGCTACAGGGTTCGTCCAGCATCAGCACGGGGGTATCGGCAAATATTGCCTGTATCAGCTTGACCCGCTGCTTCATGCCGGATGAGTAATCATATATGGGTTTATCTGCAGCTTTTCCCAGCCCCGATGCGGCTATCATCGCGTTGGTATCTAAACCGGGCAGCGGCTTTTTGAAAGAGAAGTGAAATTCAAGGAACTCTCTGAGGGTGAACTCCTCGACCAGTTCCTGACCCGGCGCGCAAAACGCCACATTTTGAAATACATCCGCCGGCTTTAACTCTGATCCTGACGCTGACTCAAAAAGCACCTTACCTGCTGATGGTGCCTGCATGCCGGCGATGACACGAAGCAACGTGGATTTTCCACTTCCATTGGGTCCCAGCAGGGCATAAGTGCCCGGCCCTTCGAACGTCCGGCTGACGCCTTTAAAGACCCAATGGCGCTGAAAACGCTTACTTACCTCTGTCAGAGTGATCTTCATGCGGTTCAAAAGTAAAATGAAATTGTGTAGTTTGTTTTAAAATAACTATTTTTCGAAGGGTTACTCATGAAAAAAATTATTGACTCGTTTACTTCTTTCACTCGTCCGGAGCGTGCAGGGCTTGTCATTTTGTCCGGAATACTACTTGTATTGGTAGGTATCCGCACCACTATGAGCCTGTGGGTGCGCCCTGTGACGAACAAAGAAAAAGAAGCCGAAATGGTGAAAGCGTGGGCAGACTACAGACGCTCGCACGATCCATCTCAAGTAAAGATCAACCTATATACTGCCGATTCTGCGACCATCGTAAAAATTGATGGTATCGGCCCGAAACTCACACATGATATACTGAAGCTAAGGCGGTTAAACAAACTCACCGATATGAATTCCCTAAATACGGTTTTCATGGACGAAAGCCGACTTGAGCAGGTCAGTCAATATGCCTACGTTGACACCAACGAGAAAGACAATTAGCTTTCGGAAAGCAACGTGATCGCATCACCAACGGCCATTCTTTGCTGCTCGCCGGTCACAAAGTTCTTCACACTCACCTGTCCCGCTGCACGTTCTTCATCGCCGGGCATCAGCACATACGCAAAACCTCGTTTATTGGCATACTTCATCTGCTTGTCGAACTTGGCCGCGTCCGGATATACCTCGGCAGCAACACCTGCTTTACGCAACTGAGCCAGAATATTCAATGCAAACACTTCATTTTCGCCACCAAAATTCACCAACATTACCCTAGCGCCTTGCACCAATTGCTCAGGGAATAGACCTAACTCATCCAACACATCGTAGATGCGATCGATACCGAAAGACACACCGACCCCCGACAAGCCCTTCAAACCGAACAGCCCTGTCAGGTCGTCATATCGTCCGCCGCCGCCTATGGAACCCATCTTCACGTCGGGGTGACTACATACTACCTCAACAATTACGCCGGTGTAGTAGTTAAGGCCGCGCGCCAAAGAGATGTCCACAACGACTTCGGCACCCTTGCCCGGATTGAGCGTTTCGTAATATGCCAGCGACTTCCGGATCTCGGCAACACCTGCACGGCCAGCCTCAGAACCTGCCATAACCCTTTCAAACGCATCCAACTTTTCAGCATTGGTACCGGTGATCATTATGGCGTTTTCCAGGGTAGCGATCCCTTCATCCGAAATACCACGCGCCTGTAATTCCGTCGTCACTCCGCTCCACCCTATTTTGTCCAATTTGTCCATTGCGATGGTTATATCCATCATTTTCTCAGGATAGCCACATATAACCGAAAGCCCCTGTAGCAGCTTACGGCTGTTCACTTTTATCACAACCGGCAAACCAAGCTGATGGAACGCCTGACTGTATATGCTCAGCAACTCGGCTTCGTTGATGAGGGATGTGCTGCCCACCACGTCGGCATCGCACTGCCAGAATTCACGGTAACGACCTTTTTGTGGTCTGTCGGCACGCCAAACAGGCTGCATCTGGTACCGGCGAAAAGGAAGTGCCAGATCGTTCTGGTGCATCACCACATACCGGGCGAACGGAATAGTGAGATCATACCGCAAAGCGCGCTCGGTGACCACCGGAGACGTGTATGGCTTTGTGAGCATGTTGGCCCATTCGGCATTCAGTTTCGCCTTGTCGTTCTCGTTTTTTTCGTGCAGGCCATTGTTGAGGATCTTAAAAATAAGCCTATCGCCTTCCTCGCCATACTTGCCTGTGAGCGTGACGAGATTCTCCATAGCCGGTGTCTCCAGCGGCTGAAAGCCATACAACTCAAATATGTTGCGTAGGGTATTGAATAAATACTGGCGTTTGCGCACCACTTCAGGTGAAAAATCGCGCGTGCCCTGTGGTATTGATGGTTTCATTTCTTACTTAGAATTACAATTGCTTAAAGTTACTTACTACCCTGCTGTGCATACCGGCTAATTATTGCATCACAGGTTCTGTTCACAAGATCAAAAACGTGGTGGTATCCGTCTTCGCCACCATAATATGGGTCGGGAACAGACTCATTCAAACCCGGGTTCAGTTCGTCGAGAAAAAGCCCGATATGACCACGCGACCCAGCAGACGCTGAAGTGCGGTGAATTTCATGCAACACATCTCCGGCCATGGCATAGATCAGGTCGTAGCGATCTACATCTGCCCCGGTGAACTTTCTTGCCCTTTGATGGGAGATGTCAATTCCGTGCTCCAGGCATATCTTTTGCGACAAACGGTGTGGTGGCTCGCCAACATGGTAAGACTCCGTTCCGGCGGATTCTACAACCCAACCCAACCCCTTCAGGTCGGCTTTGTGCTGAAGTACCCCTTCGGCTATCGGAGACCTGCAAATATTACCTAAACAGACCATGAGAATGCGCATGGACGCAAAACTACACAGTTTGTGCCACTATTGCACGTGCAATGAGGTCAAAGCCATTTCTCGTAAAGCAAACGGGTGACTTTGTAGCCTTCTGATTCCAGAAAGCGCTGCATGGCGACATTATTTGCCAATGTGAAACGAGTGATACGCCGGACACCGCCGGCGGTGTAATGCTGCTCCAGTGCGTCGTTGAGTTTCCGGTATATGCCCATCCTTCTGTAGGTATCATAAACATAGCCGTCAGACACATATAACATATCGCCGGTATCGACCTCTATTCTGCTGTCGTCCTGTTCTTCGAGGTAGCCAAAGATGAATCCGGCCGGGGCATCGCCAACGTATGCAACCAGACACGCGCCCGCGCTTTCTTGTTGCATTTCTATTACGTGCCGCATATACGATGATTCGACATCGGGCCATGGCGCGGTGTTGGGGTTCAGAAGCTGCTCGTTGGCATGCAATCGTGCCATCATATTTGAAATAAGCCCGTACTCATTTTTGATAAGTACGGGCCTGATAACTATTTCTTTCATTATGCGAATTTCTACATAATTGCGGGTAACACAAACACTAATTCCCTACCTTTCTCGTATTTTTGAAGGGATTATTGAAAAGGAGGTACTCGCCGCGAACCAATAAGCCATTCGGTGCAGTACGCACCATGTCGCTGAAAAGTTCCTGGCGGTACCCGATATCCAAACGCGCCTGACTATTGATGATAAACTGAATGGAGGGTGCGATGTCAACTGAATGATGACCGTTCTCTGGGAGGAACTGGCCAATGAGTTCCAGCATCACGTTAAAGTTAGTTTGCCTGTAACTGGTGTACTTTTTAGGCAATATCAACCTACCAGCTGAGAGTATGTAGTTTGCCGCCTGCGATGGCTGCGCAACGGGAAACTCATTTCCACCTAGGTTGTTTTCAGCCTTTTCGTAGTATCCGGTGGCGGATAGCGCCAGCTTATGCAGGAGCTGAGTGGCCACAAAACCCACCTGATAGCCGGTATTGTGCCCATTGGTCTGTATGGTCTCCTGATGAATATCTCCGTTGTTTGAAGACACGCGAGCGAAGGCGGCCATCCTGAAATGGTGATACAGATCGTCAATGCTAAGAAATCTATACTTGGCATATAGCCCCACGCCCTCAGCGGTGAGCGAACCTTCGCGGTTGCTGATGAATCCTTCCGCATGTATCATCAGGTTTTTATTTATGCCCCACATCAACTCGGGTATCAGGTGATAGTTGATGCGTCCGGCTGCGGACTCATCCATTATCCAGTTGGTGAGCCTAAGCCCGGTTGACTTGGCAGGCATATTACTTGCGGGCTCGGAGTAAACAAACAATTCCTGAGCAGAGACTGCACGTGACAAGAGCAAGCCAATGGCTATTAGTAAGACCCTCTTATATTGTAACATGGTATATCCTATTTGACTTTGAATCACTCTTCGGGCAACACTCTCCTACTACGCCGGTCTCGAAACACTTCAGTTTCGTTGCCTTCGCGTACTTTTTCCGATCTTTCGCTGAAATGAAATTCTTATCTACGATCGTTATCTCTTTGTCTCCTGAAAGAACCTGTTTGGGAACATTCACAAAATGGAACGGAATACCACTAACAGAAACGTGTGCATCATTGAATACCTCCGCATTGCTAAAAGCGGCTTTCAATTTCAGTGATGCAACGAAGAAGCCTGCGTCTTCTACTGCCTTTTTCAGTTCATCGGGCACCACGTCAGCTCCCTGTCTGAAGGAGATACTGTAGCTCGACTTTTCGATGTCTACGTCTACCTTTTCTACAAACGGCACTTTTTCAAGGGCTTTAAAAATAGACTTACTACACATGCTGCAGGTGAGCCCACTTGCAACAAGCGTTGCCGATGTGACCTGTGCATTCACCTGCAATGATGCCAATGCGAGCAACATTACTATTATCAACTTTTTCATTTTTCAGAATATTTGTTGGTTATTTTCCTTCCGGAGCCGGTTTACGTTTGTTATCATATTTGCAGCATTCGTGGAGATTGTCGTATGCTTCCATGTTGGCCGTTACGTTTTCAGTATCGTAACCAACTGAGGCTATTTTCTTCTGTATAGCGTCGTTACTGGTCTTTCCGGGATCGTATGTGACAACCAGCACTTTGGTTTTTTTGTCCCAATCAGCTTTTTTTGCGCCCGCGTCTTTTGCTGCAGCTTCAATTTTCTTTTCGCACATGCCACAATTGCCGGAAACAACAATCTTATCGGTACGCTGTGCAAGAGCAATAGTTGCCGGGAATATCGTCAGCGCCATCACTACAATTTTTTTCAATTTCTGATTCATCTTTTGAGTTTTAATTGTTTGATAATTCGAAGCAGTCGATGTAATGAAATGTTCTATTCCACCCTGAACAGCTACTTAATTACTGCACAAAAGTAGAGTGCCTGTCGCGCAGGTCCGTTACACTATTGTGGCAACGATTTGCATAATTCCTACTTTGCCCTAAACTTCATCAAGCGGTAATCTGTTCTTGTTCCGCAGTGTTTTAAAATAACTAGGAGTCATCCCGGTTACTTTTTTGAATTGATTTGAAAGGTGCGCTACGCTGCTGTATCCCATTCGGTACGATATTTCATTCAAAGTGAGTTCATCGTACACGATGTATTCTTTGATCTTTTCGATCTTTTGATGAATTATATAATGTTCGATAGTCACTCCCTCGACCTCTGAAAATAGCTTACTGAGGTAAGAGTAGTCGTAATGCAACTGCGCTGCAATCAATTCGCTGTACTTTTCTCTGGGTTGGTCGTCGCTATGGTGAATGATGTTGACAACAACATTTTTGATCTTTTCTATGATCCTTCCTTTCCTGTCGTCTATCATTTCAAACCCGAGAATTCTCAAATCATCAGACAATTTAGAAAGGGTATGTGGAGGCAGGTCATTATCACCTACCTCCACTTCACCTAATTCGATCCGAGAGACAGACAAGCCTGACTTTACAAAAAGGCTTTTTACGGCCTCTTTGCATCGGTTGCACACCATGTTTTTGATGTATAAGGTCATAACTCAGCTATTTAGGTCAGTTAGGATCACTAAATGCAGTGTTTGTAAGGAAGTCTTTATCGGTCAGAGATTTCAGAAAAGCGACCAGGTCTGCTTGTTCGCTTGCGGTCAGATTGAGTCCTGAACCGAAATCAGGCATATGTTCGTCAATATTCGGACTTCCCTGTTTCACACCACTACTGTAAAAGTTCACAACCTGTTCCAATGTCGCAAAACGGCTGTCGTGCATGTAGGGTGCAGTCTGAGCGATGTTTCTCAATGTAGGGACTTTGAACTTACCACGATCTGTAGAGAGTCCCGTAAAACTCATGAGTCCGGCGTCTGCAGGATCATTATCAAGGCCATTATTGCGCAATGCATGGTCGGTAAAAAGCGTGTTCATAACGTGACAAGTGTTGCACAGCGCTTTACCGGTAAACAATGCGAGGCCGCGTATCTCCTGCGCATTAAGTGCAGAGCTATCGCCCTGATAATAATACTTGTCGAACAGGGAATTGAAAGATAGTAACGTGCGCTCGAACTGAGCAATTGCTCTGGTTACGAGATTGCTATCGATTGTGCGTGTGCCGAAGGCCTTGTAAAACAGGTCAGGATAGATGCCGCTGCTTTGAAGCCTGGCGACAACATCGGGCCACATGGCGGCCATTTCAATCGGGTTGGTAACGGGGTCATGTGCCTGACCTTCCAATGTTGCTCGGCGTCCATCCCAAAAGAACTGCTGACTGAATGCAAGATTTGTTACAGTCATTGCATTGCGGTTGCCAAGTGCTCCGTTCGTACCCTTACTAAATGGACGAGGGTCATCGAAAGCATTCTCTTGTTTGTGACAGGTGGCGCAACTCATTGAGTTGTCGTTGCTGAGCATTTTCTCGTAAAACAATTTCCTGCCAAGCGCTACGCCTTCTACGGTGGCGATGTTATCGGAAGGTTGTTTTATTTCACCAATGTACTTTTTAGCGAAATCAGGAATGGAGAAGTTGTAATTGACCGGGCTGTATACTACTTCGTCTTTTTTTGGCTTACATGCATGCATAACAACTATGCCCGCTGTTATGCAGGAAAGCAATAGTATTTTCTTCATGGCCTATTGCTTTACAAGTTTCTGAATAGAAGTATTTCCGTTGATGTCGGTCGCCTTAACCAGATACATACCCGAAGCCAAACCAGACAGAGAGAATTGTACCGACGTTTTTCCGGCAGCAACTTTTTCAATCCTTACAGTTTTACCGGAAACGGACACCACGTCAATTTTAGTTACGTTGTTGAGACCCTCCACAGTAATAACATCATTGGCAGGATTAGGCAATACGGAGAACTTTGCATTATTAGCAGCTTCACCGACACTAAGCGCCGACATTGCAGTATTTACTGCCGCAGTGATACCTGTAAGATCGTTCGTTAGGCTTCCTTTTTTGTTGTAGTAGATATTGTGATCAGTACCGCCCATCACAATAACGTGTGGCATACCTGTTCCGCCAAAGTCATTTTCGTCGATAACATTGCCTGCGTTACTGAATATGGTCATGTTTGCGGTAGACCCGACAGAATTGGAAGAAACCCAGGATGAAAGACCTGAGCAAGACGCGTCGCCCAAGTCATCTGCCAGATACATGCGCACTTTACCTGGATGGCTAGTTGCAAAGCTTTGGACGGCGTCATAGGCTGCCTTTGCACCATTTTTGCAGGAAGCGCATGGCATAACCCATATAAAAACAATGATCTTACCACTATCCAGTGTATTGAAGAGCGTATGACTAACTGAATTGCAGTCTGTTGCAGTCCAATTGGTTGCGTATGTCTGAGCATTGGCTGCTGTAACGGCAGCAAGAAGAGATATTGAAAGAATGAGCTTTTTCATTGTTTAAATTCAGTTTAAGAGTTAAATCACTTAATTTTTGAAAATACGGCACCGTTCGGCGCTGATCCGAAAGAAAATGAAAACTCTAAATCCTGAATACCCTGAAAAGCAAAAACAGTTTGTTGCCAATTAATTTGGGTGGGCTTGGACCTTTGTTGAGCACCACCTCACCCGACATGAAAAGATGTGCAACTGATGGGATATAGGGCAGTGTATGGTTCACTACCACTTCCGATAAAATCTTGAACGCCCTAAATTCAAAAACAGAAGGTGTGTGGTCGTCTTTATACTTTGCAGAAACGACCTTGTCTTCACAACATCCACTGCTCTCCTCACCGGATCCGCAACATCCCTCCTCGGTATCAGCGGTGAAGCAAATATCTTCTAATTCGCCGCCACAATAATGAAATGAAAATGAGAAGCTAATGGCCGCCGCCACGTATGCGATCATGACTATTGATGCAATTATCCGCTTCATCTATGCCAAAGATATGGGTTCTTTTCAAATTCGGGTCACTCCAGAGATTGTTAAAATACCGTTACAAATCTTGTTTATGAGCATATAAGCACTTTACAAACAGCATGATGGAACAATTTTTGGCCTTGTTCCCCTATATTTACAGCAAAAATCAACTACTCAAAAAATGAAAAAACTGATAACAACGCTTGTTCTTGCAGCAAGCGTGGTGTTTACTGCAAATGCCCAATATGAGAATACGACCATTAAAGTAGGCATGAAGGCACCGGAACTTGCATTCCCAAATCCTGAAGGGAAAACACTGAAGCTGTCTGAGATCAACAAGGGACGTTTTGTGCTTATCGACTTCTGGGCTTCATGGTGTGGTCCGTGCCGTATGTCCAATCCGGGTCTGGTTCAGATGTATAAGGAGTTCTCAGGCAAGAAATTCAAAAACGCAAAAAATGGCTTCACGGTGCTCAATGTATCGCTTGACAAGGACAAAAATGCATGGGTAGATGCCATTAAAAAAGATGGCTTGGTTTGGCCTTATCATATGAGTGACCTTGGCTTCTGGAATTCGAAGGCAGCTGAGATATATGGTATACAGTACGTTCCGCAGGCAATTCTGGTAGGCCCAGATGGCAAAGTGATCGGTATGTATAGTCGTTCAGAACAAGCTAAAGGCGACCTGGAGAAATTTGTATTATAGAAAAAATGTTGCAGACAGGTGATTTTACAATAAAAACACCTACATTTGCAGCCTTATTTACCGCATGGCAAAATCCATGCACAAAACACAACAACAAAATGAAAAAAGGAATTCATCCTGAAGCTTACCGCCTCGTAGTGTTCAAAGACACCTCAAACGAGACAACTTTCCTGACCCGCTCGGCAGCTCCCTCGAAGGAGACTATCGTTTGGGAAGACGGCAATGAGTATCCAGTTGTAAAGGTCGAGATCTCTAATACATCTCACCCATTCTACACCGGTAAATCAATGTTCGTGGATACTGCCGGTCGTATCGAGAAATTCAAAAAGCGTTACGAGAAGAAAGCTTAATTGCACTTCAGTTTACCGACAACAATATACAGAGGGCCGCAAATGCGGTCCTCTTTTTTTGTGAATATTCACCTTATTACTTCGGTAATCAATACCATTATCTTTAATTTCGTGACATGAACTTCGTCCTATTTGACAGCCAAAGCCGAAATAATTTATTGCCCTTCACCCACACAAGACCTGTGGCGGATATCCGTTGCGGGATATTGACCATGCGCGAAAGATGGGAAAAACTGCTGGGGGTAAATACCTGGACGCTGACACAACCCTACCTTCAACCGGCCTTCCCGAACATAGATTCATCTGAAAAGACATATATCAACGCGGCAGTATTCGCCACTACAGATCTGGTTAATGCTATAACCGGCCTGAAGGCGGGTGACACGTTGTATGCCAATGATATCCTGATAGCCTGGCGGCCAAATGAATCGGTAAACGAACAGGACTTTTTGAAGGAGGCGGCAAATTGCGCGGCAAAGACACAATATGCAGAATCAGTAATGGTGCTGAATAACAACTGGGACATTTTTTCGCTTAACGATCGCGCAATAAGAGCTGATTTTGAAGTGCTGACAAAAGGACGAAAAAGTGTGCCTGTTCCGCAAGGCGTGACGGTGGCCGGAGGTGAGAGCCTGTTTATCGAAGAAGGAGCCAACATCCATCCCGGCTGTATCATCAACGCATCGACCGGCCCGGTTTACATAGGGGCGGATGCTGAGGTGCTGGAGGGCACTATTATGAGGGGCCCCATTGCACTTTGTGAACACAGTGTAGTGAAAATGGGCGCGAAAATATATGGTGCTACTACTATTGGCCCCGGTTGCAAGGTGGGAGGAGAGATCAACAACGCGGTATTCTTTGCGAACAGCAACAAAGCACACGATGGTTATCTGGGCAATGCAGTAATTGGCGAATGGTGCAATCTGGGTGCAGACACCAACTGTTCAAATCTGAAGAACGATTACGGAACGGTTAAGGTCTGGCACGAAGCGACCGGAAAGGAGATCAATTCAGGGCTCACTTTCTGCGGGCTTATGATGGGTGATCATTCCAAGTGTGGCATCAACACCATGTTTAATACGGGTACCGTTGTTGGGGTATCCTGCAACATTTTCGGCAGTGGATTTCCAAAGAAGTTCATTCCATCGTTCTCCTGGGGTGGAGCTGACGGATTCACTGAATACAGATTCGACAAAGCGATCGAGGCGGCAAACCGAATGATGGGCAGACGTGGTAAGGCACTCTCAAGAGCGGAAATAGATGCACTTCTCTTTGTCTATGAAAATTATATATAGAAATTACAATCAATTAATTTTCAAATAATTGAAGCCTATTCAGGTTTCTATAAAGACCATCGTCAATTGCCATCAGATCCTGATGCGTACCTGACTCTTTTATCCTGCCGTCTTCGAGTACCAATATCTGGTCGGCGCTACGGATCGTAGACAATCTATGAGCGATAACGAACGATGTTCGGTTCTTCATGAGATTTGTCAGTGCTTCCTGAACCAAAGATTCGGACTCTGAGTCGAGCGAACTCGTTGCTTCGTCCAAAAGCAGGATAACGGGATTTTTCAAAATGGCACGAGCAATAGCAATTCGTTGACGCTGACCACCGGATAGCTTTACACCACGCTCACCAACCATGGTTTTGTAGCCCTCAGGAAACCCGCTGATAAAATCGTGTGCGTTTGCCTGACGGGCGGCATTTATGACCTCTTCTTCGGTAGCGTCGGGTTTGCCGTAAGCAATGTTCTCAAAAATGCTGCCGCCAAAAAGAAGGATATCCTGGGGCACCAATGCGATCTGTTTCCTTAACTGAGACAATGGTAATGTTGATGCGGGGCGACCATCGAATAAAATGAGCCCTTTGTCAGGTTCATAAAACCTGAGTAACAGCGACACAATGGTGCTTTTACCGGCACCGCTCGGCCCCACTACCGCAATCTGTTGTCCGCTTTTCGCTTCGAGTGTGAGATCTTTTATGACGTTTACTTCTTTTCTTGAAGGATAGCTGAACGCCACATGTCTTAAAGAAACATTCCCTTCCAGCCTGTATTCATTTTCCAACTTCACGTCCTCCACGGCAACATCCTCAGTATCTTCTCTCAGTAACTCTCTGACACGCTGGGTAGCCCCTACTGTCTTCTGCAACTGACTGAATATCTCGGCAAAACCTGCCATTGTAAAGCCAACAAATGATGTGTATAACACAAATGCCGTAAGAGCCCCGAACGAAAGGTCTCCCGCCTGCATCAGCCCCACTCCATACCAAACTACCAAGACAATTGCGCCAAACACGCTGAAGAGCATAAATGAAACAAATAGACCGCGGTAACGACCGTTACTAATAGCAGTGTTTACTACAGCCGAAACATTATTGTGGTATCTACCCACCTCATACCATTCATTAGAAAACGCCTTAACATTACCAATCCCCAGCAACGTCTCCTGAACTACCGTATTAGATTCGGCAAGTTGGTCTTGTACTTTCTTTGATATTTTTCTGATGAAACGTCCGAACACGAGCGCAATAACAACAACTAAAGGGACGACCGATAACATTACCGCAGTCATTCGTGGACTGATCCACAAGATAGCCACCATGCCGATAACCATTGTAAAAATACCTCTCAAAAATTCCGCAAGCAACCCTGTTATAGCATCCTGAATCTGCCCTGCATCGGCTGCAATCCTGCTAGACAATTCCCCTACCCTTCTTTGTGCAAAAAATGACATAGGCATCATTATCATCTTCCTATATATCTCTTCGCGCATGTCGGCAACAGCATGTTCACCGACGAAAGTAAACAGATAAATGCGCATGAATGAAAATACCATCTGTACACCTAAAACACCTATCAGCATAAGGGCTATCGCGCCGGGCGAATACGCAAACGGGCCTGTGGCAGTTCCATGAGCGCTGTCTATAAGTTTGTTCAATAAAAAAGGGAACGTCATCGTTGATCCTGCCGACAGGGCAATAAAGACCAATCCTCCGATGAAGGTCTTTTTATAGGGGGCCAGGTACTTGAAAATTACCAGTGCCTCCTTCAGTGATTCCTTGGTGATCTTTGCCTTAGGAATGTCTTCGCCTTCTATGTCTCTACGTCTTGCCATTATAAAATAAAGTGCTGCAAAGGTACATTCCTATTGAGCCGCAAATCATTGTTTTCGGTAAACGATTGTCTTTTCTCGGTAAAAAGCAGGCTATAAACCATGACCCATCATGGCGTTATCTGATAGTGTGTAACACCTTTTTTGTGAAACAACAAGAGGTAGGCCGGCTGTAATAGTAATATGCAATGCTGTCTGCAGCGTAGTAGTAGGTTAGTGCGGTAGTGTCGGGAAAAACACCCTGACTGAAGAAAATATATTTATCGGCAGCAGACCATATAGCGAAACCCAATGTATCGTTTGCGATAACAACAGTGGAGTCGTTGAGAATTGCAACATTGTAGGTTTGGGTGTCGTTTTTACCCGTAACCGGAAAGAAACCGGTAGTATCGGTGCCGACAAAAGTATGCGCACCTTCCATTTTTTTGGTGTAGTCTTTGGGGCCGGTTGTTGTAACTGCAGGGGGTGGCGGTGGCGGATTAAAAGGAGTTTGTTTTTCTTTTCTGCAACCTATGATCGAACCGATGGTGACAACCACCAAAACAACCGGAAAAAGGAGACGGATATTATTATTCATTTTGAGAGCAAGTATATCGCAAAGGTACATCTCACATGATTTTAATTGCTGACGAAGGACAGGATGAGGAAATCTGTTGTATTTCAAATAGGTAAAAATATCCCACATTTGCCGTATGAACACTACAACAATTCAGGACAACGCACTTGCCCTCTATCAGAGCTTACTGCAACAATGGAACAAACGCCAAGCCTCGGGTATGGCTGGCCTGTTTGCATCAAACGGCATCCTTATTGGTTTTGACGGAAGCCAACTGAACGGACAAAAAGAGATCTACATCGTGCTGGATGAAATATTCAGTAATTTCCCGACGGCTGCGTATATTTCAATTGTCAAGGAAATCCGTGTGCTTTCAGAGTCATCGGTGCTACTAACTGCCGTTGCAGGAATGGTTGCCGAGGGGCACTCAGACATCAGTCCGGAGGTAAACGCTGTTCAGAGCATGACCGCTATGCTTGAGGACGGGAAATGGAGAGTTGCGTTACTTCAAAGCACGCCTGCCACATTCCATGGCCGCCCTGAAATGGCTGAGCAGCTTTCTGCAGACCTGCGCCATGTATTGCAAAGCTCTGCAACACAGAACTAGACCAATATTAGTGATTCCATCAGCATTCTAATGCAAACAGGCGACCAAACGGTCGCCTGTTTTAATATAAACTCAATTTCGGGATCACTCTTCATCATCACCGCCACCCTGAGCCTGGCGACCTGCCGCTTTGAGCAGTTCCAGAATCTTAGGATCCTTCTGCATACCTTCCAAACGGGAGAAAAGAGATTTGGCGTAAACACTGTCGCCTTCCTGCATTGCTGCCTGAGCGATACCACCCAATATTTGGTATTGCTGTGTTACTACGTCTGCAACCGCATATCTGCCCTCGTCGTTGAGGCTTGATATCCATGACATAGTTTGAGACGAGCTCTTCTTGATCTTCTCAGCAATTTCCATAGCTTTCTTCCTTTCACCCGCACGGTAATAAGCAGTTGCCATAAAATAGCCCGAGTACTCATAACTGTAAGGGTAAGAGCGATCGCTTATACCATTGTACACCTTATCGAGGACCTGTAGCGCTTTTTCACGCTGCCCGTCAGCAACCAGCTGGTTTGCCAATGAAGCCGCATTCATGCGATACGTGATCAAAACGTGGCGGTTAGGCTCATCAAAATAGACATCATTGCGATCAGCACCACCGAAAGAGAACGTTTTCATGAATAGATCGTAGCTTTTCTTCGTATCAAGTGAGCCGGTGATGCTATAATTCACTTTTACAGAATCATTCACTTTGAACGGCATCAGTCGGTTAACCATACCTTCGAGCCTCATGTACTCACCGGTTCCGGCATAGTCGCCCTGACGGAGACCTGCATCGAAATAGAGAGGACGTTTCCAGCCATCGCGCGCTACCGCTGCAATGATATTCATGACTGCGATGTCACTCTTGGTAGCACCATTTTTAGGGAATGTGAACTTCATATCGGTAGACAAACGAGCGGTATCTTCAGCAGACATCCAGCCACGTTTCACAATTTCTTCTTTGCTCAGGGTAGGAACAAAGAAATTCTTGACCGGCATGTAATTAACACCTTCAGGACCACGTTGCGCCTTTTTAGCCGGATCATCGCTGTTCATGAAGTTGCATATATCGATCAGATTGAAGAACTGATCCTTCGGTATTTTCAGGTTCGGATTATCGAGGTACTGCACGTAATTGTGATTATCGCCCAGATAATCTTTTTTGGTCCAGATCATCGGAACCGCCGGTGCGTCGTTGATCCTATAGTTGAGTTGATCGATGTACCAGTCAATCCCCAAGAGACTCGTGTTGATGATCCTAACGTCCTTACGGAATCCTTCCACCTCCTGTATGTACCACAATGGATAGGTCTGGTTGTCGCCATAAGTGAAGAGAACGGCGTTGGGGGCGCAGCAAGAAAGTGTGTTGCGGGCTTCAGCATGAGCCAGTGTCTTGCGACCGCGATCATGGTCATCCCACTCTTCTTTTGCCATAAGAACAGGTGCCACAAGTAAACTGAGTGCTACAGCTCCATAAGCGGCAGCGGCGCCTTTACCCATTGACTTCATAAACCACTGATACAACATGAGTACGCCTAATCCAATCCAAATGGTGTATGTGTAGGTACAACCCGCAAAAGCGTAGTCGCGCTCACGTGGCTGGACCGGAGTCATGTTGAGGAAGATACCAATAGCAGCGCCCGTGAAGAAAAATAGTGTCATCACCACAATACCATCCCTCTTATTGCGGTTGAACTGGTAGAGAAGACCCAAAATTCCTAAAGCAAAAGGCAGCAGATATAACTTGTTGTGAGCAGGACTGTTGCTGAGGTCGCCCATTTCATCAGTGTTGCCAAGTCCGCGCATCTTATCAATGAAAGTTATGCCAGATATCCAGTTACCCCTCATCGGGTCACCCTGTCCTTCCACATCGTTCTCGCGACCGGCGAAGTTCCACATAAAGTAGCGCCACCACATCCAGTTCATCTGATATTGGAAGAAGAAACGGAAGTTGTCGACAGTGGTCGGATCATCATTTTCGCCCAGATTCAGATAGCTGCGATAGAAACTACCGTGGCTCGGATTGTTGTAGTCCCATATGCGCGGGAAGAAGTGTGTCTGGCTTTTTCCTGTCATCGGATGTACGCCAAATACAGGCTCACTCTTGTTGCCAACCTGGATGTAGGCATCTTTACCATCTACTTTAGATGCAGCCCACATCGGCTTCGAGTTGTCAACATCGGTGTATACGCTATTAAAATATGGACCCGTAAACAGTGGCTGCTGTCCGAATTGTTCGCGGTTCACATAATCCAGGAAACTCATCGGGTTGTCAGGGTTGGTCATGTCTATCGGCACATCAGCACGTGACCGGATGATGGCGGTGAAATAGCACGAATAACCAATGATGATGAACATAACACACAGAACACCGGTGTGAACGAGGTACCAACCTTTCTTCTTTGCGAAAAGCAGGAAGAACACGAGGGAAGCACACATCAACAAAAGGAAAACGATAGCACCGGTGTCGAAAGGCATACCAAGACCATTGGTGAAGAACCTGTCGAAACTTGAAGCAAAACGTGGAATATATTGGATTACGCCAAACTGAACGAATGCCAGCACTACGCAACCTACAAGAAACGCGATGACTGTACCTTTAGGTGTAGCCTCATATCTACGGAAGTAGTAGATCATAGCCAGGGCCGGAATTGTAAGGAGGTTCAGCAAGTGCACACACACCGAAAGACCGATAAGGAATGAGATCAATACTATCCAGCGGTCGGCATGCTTGTTATCAGCGATGTGCTCCCACTTCAGCATTGCCCAAAACGTAAATGCTGTAAATAAAGAAGAAGTGGCGTACACCTCAGCCTCTACAGCGGAGAACCAGAAGGTATCGGAGAACGTACAAGCCAATGCACCGACAACACCTGCGCCCATTATCGCAACCGTCTGTGACATATCCGGCTCACCCTCTGTAGCAAGCAGGCGTTTGGCAAAATGTGTAATGGTCCAGAAAAGGAACAGGATGCTAAACGCACTTGCAAGCGCTGAAAGCGAGTTGATCATAAACGACGCGTTTGGCGCAGGACCGCCAGTGAGCGCTTCACCACCGGCAAACAGCGCAAAAATGCGTTGCAGCAACATAAAGAATGGTGCTCCCGGTGAGTGTCCTACTTCAAGTTTGTATGCGCACGACAAAAACTCCCCGCAATCCCAGAAACTGGTGGTTGGTTCCATCGTTTTCAAGTACACGATCGCAGCGATAGCTCCTATGATCCAGCCGGTAAGATTGTTGACTTTACGGTAATTCATGATACATTATTGGTAAGGCGACAAAAATAACAAAAGTTGCCAGTTATCAACATTTTAGTTGTTGAATAAAGGTTAATAACCGGAAGAGAAGCCCGACCACAAGAGATCGATCGGGAACGTATATCGGAGAATACTAACTAAAAACTAAACAAGGAGGTTTGCAAGACTCTTTTTAACAAGGTCTGAATCTATCGCTTGCACCAATTGAAAAGTTGGAATGGTCCTTAGTTGCTCCATTATAATATGCGCGTCATGTTCCGGTTCGGCAGTTTGGACAAGCCACAGGAAGTCGAGATGCTTGGCCTCGGGCAACAAAGTTTTTTTGCCACTTTTAAGCTGGTATAGTAAGTGACTATGTCCGCTATTGGGGACCTTGTGCAGAAAGGTAGAAAAAAAATACTTATCCGTTTTGTCGCTTTCAGGCACAGGGGCCGTGTCGAACATTGATACCTGCAACTGTCGCCCACCTTGCTTCAGTGTCTCCTTACCTGAGCGTGTTTCGTTCATCTCGATGAGGTTTTCAGGTACGTTCTCAAAACACATATCAAGAATTTTGTTTACCAACCAGCAAAAACGATATGCGGGCACGGCAGCAGAAACACCTATCAGTGCTGAGCCAGCAAAGAAACTATCGCGCATTTCGCCCACATCCAACACATTACTTGCCATAGCAACAAACGGTAGATAAAAGTGTATTTTCTCAAAGGTACGAGTAAAATATTGTCTTAACTTCGCCATCCATTTTAGAACCAGCTAACCAGATGAAAGACTTCTCTTACGTAACAGGTCCTACCCCAGCCTATATTGAATCATTGTACCAGGAGTTCACTAACGACTCGACCACGGTAGATCCTGAATGGAAAAAATTCTTCGAAGGATTTGATTTTGCAGTCAACAATGGTTTGGCTACTTCAGACAATGGGAAAACACCCGTCACTGCCGGACAGGCAGAAAAGGAGATCGGAGTGTTCGAGTTGATCCGTGCTTATCGTAAAAAGGGTCACCTTGTTGCCACTACCAATCCGATACGTGCGCGGAAAGACCGTAAAGCCCACCTGGAGATAGAGCGATTCAATCTGTCTCAGGCTGACATGGAATCTTCTTTCTTTGCCGGCAAATTCATCGGTCTGCCAAATGGCAAGTTGAAGGACATCGTAGCAAAACTGAAGAAACTGTATGCCGGAAATGTGGGTGTGGAGTACAGATACATAAACGATAACGACAAGTGCCAGTGGGTTCAGGAGAAGTATGAGGAGCTGATGTCAACTCATCTTTCTGTGGACCAAAGAAGGCGCATACTTGAGAAACTCAATGAAGGCGTGATCTTCGAAAAGTTCCTCAATACCAAGTTCATAGGCCAGAAGCGTTTTGGCCTGGAGGGTGGTGAGTCAACCATTGCTGCACTGGATACGATCATAAATGATGCAGCTGATGCAGGTGTGCAGGAAGTGGTTATAGGGATGGCCCACCGTGGAAGGCTCAATATCCTGGCCAACACGTTGAAAAAGACCTACCAGCAGATATTCTCGGAGTTTGAAGGTAACATGCCGGAAGACATGACAATGGGGAGTGGTGACGTAAAGTATCACCTTGGTTTCCAGAGCGATATCGTTACTCCAAACGGAAAGGCCATCAATGTACAGTTGGCACCGAATCCTTCGCACCTCGAAGCGGTTAACCCTGTCGTATCCGGGTTTGCTCGTGCTAAGGCAGACACACTGTATAATAAAGAATACGACAAAGTTCTTCCGATACTTATTCACGGTGATGCGGCAGTTGCCGGCCAGGGTATTATATATGAGTTGTTGCAAATGTCTAAACTGGCCGGATATTACACCGGTGGTACCATTCACTATGTGATCAACAACCAGATCGGTTTCACTACAGACTTTGACGACGCTCGTTCTGCCGACTACTGTACCAGTGTAGCTTCTATGGTCCAGTGCCCGGTTCTCCACGTAAACGGAGACGATGCCGAAGCGGTTGTTAAATGCAGCATGCTTGCAACGGCATATCGCCAGAAGTATAATGAAGACATCTTCATAGATATGGTTTGCTACAGAAAGCATGGCCATAACGAAGGTGATGAACCAAAATTCACACAGCCACAATTATACGCGCTGATCGAGAAACATCTCAATCCGCGCGAGATATATGCTCAATATCTTAAAGAACATATTGATGCTGACGTGCAGGCGATGGCGAAAGAAATGGAGACACGTTTCTGGAACGACCTGCAGCAGCGTCTTGACGAAGTAAAACAAAAACCGCTGCCGTACAAATATCAGAAACCTGAAATGTGGTGGAAGGAACTTCGTAAGGCGGCAGTTGCTGACTTCGGGAAATCGCCGGTAACGGCCATCACAGAAGCTCAATTCAGGCAGTATTTCAGTGCGCTGATGAAGTGGCCTGAAGGATTCAGTCCTCTGCGAAAAGTAGAGAAACTCCTGCAGGACAAAATAAAGTTGTTTGAGACAGACGGAAAAGTAGACTGGGCAACCGGTGAACTTCTCGCCTACTCCAGCCTGTTGGCAGATGGTCATGATGTGCGACTGAGTGGTGAAGACGTAAAACGTGGTACATTCTCGCACCGTCATGCGGTTATATACGACCAGAACACGAACATTCCGTACAACCGTCTGGATAAGATAAACGACAAACAAGGTGTGCCTTACATCTATAACTCCCTTTTGAGTGAATATGCAGTTCTCGGGTTTGAATAC
Organism: Chitinophagaceae bacterium; assembly: GCA_014879545.1. Lineage (GTDB taxonomy): Bacteria > Bacteroidota > Bacteroidia > Chitinophagales > Chitinophagaceae > Nemorincola. The sequence continues at coordinate 25,066 of JACSRV010000108.1, forward strand.
GGGTATGCGATGGCAAACCCACATAACCTTGTCATCTGGGAGGCACAATACGGTGACTTTGCCAATGGTGCTCAGATCATCATTGATCAATACATAGCAAGTGCTGAACAGAAATGGAGCAATATGAACGGCCTTGTGATGCTGTTGCCGCACGGGTATGAAGGCGGCGGCCCTGAGCACTCAAGCGCCCGTCTGGAACGTTTCCTCCAGAATTGTGCCGAGTACAACATGGTGATCACCAATATCACTACAGCAGCCAACTTCTTCCATGCGCTTCGCAGGCAAATGAAGTGGGAATTCCGCAAACCGATGGTGAACTTCTCTCCAAAAGCAAACCTCCGTCACGTTCGTTCATACTCAGCACTGTCTGAATTCACGCAAGGTTCTTTCAATGAGGTATTGGACGATCCGAACATCAAGACGGCTTCGAAAGTGAAGCGAGTACTCTTATGTTCAGGCAAAATGTACTTCGACCTCAGCGAAAAGCAACTTGCAGAAAACAGGCTGGATGTAGCAATAGTTCGTCTGGAGCAACTTTACCCACTACCCGTTGATCAACTGAACGCGCTTCGCGAGAAATACAAAAAGGCTGAGTGGATATGGGTGCAGGAAGAACCGCAGAACATGGGTGCTTGCTGGTTCTTGCAGATCAGCTTGGGTGAGTCGTTCAAGATGAAATACATTTGCAGGAACGCAAGTGCATCTACAGCAACAGGTTTTGCCAAGAAACATGTAATTGAGCAAACATCACTGTTAGAACAGGCGTTTTCTTAGGTTTCGAGAAGCGATAGGAATAAATATTCAGAGCGGAACCAGACAGTTCCGCTCTGTTTTTTTGTACCGACCGTGTGGATGATAATTCTGGCTACTTCCTGATCCATGCAATAAGGTCGGTCATTACTTCTCTGCTTATGGTGTGATCCATACCGGGGTAAGTATGAAACTCAGGCACGAGACCGATCTCTACCAATCGGTCATTAGCTGCTTTTCCGTCGGCGTAGGGCAAACGGGTGTCGGCCGTACCATGGGCAATAAATACTCTAAGCGACTTCAATTTATTATCCGCACGAATTGATGACATAAGACCACCTGACATCTTACCACTCAACACACCAATCCCTTTTATCCTATTTGGCGATGATGTACCGACCTCGTAACTCATCATTGCGCCCTGACTGAACCCGACCAAATAAACCTTACCCGGATCGGCCTGATATTTCTTTACGGCTTCATCAACAAACTTCAGGATGAGTTCTTTGCTGTGTGCAATGTGCTCCGGTTTACCGCTATATTTTCCGTTGACCAACTCGCGTTCAAACCACTGATATCCTCCGACATCGGCTTTGTATGGGGCCCTTGCGGAAATGACAAGATATTCGGAAGGAAAGAACTGACTCAAACCCAACAGATCTTCTTCATTGCTACCGTAACCATGCAGCAGAATGACCAAAGGACGTTTTGTAGCTTTCTGAGCTCTCTCGGCCAAACGATATTTCAAGGACAGCCCGGACTCGAGGCCGGCGGTACTTTGACCATGTGCAACTGCACCGATCATTGAAATAAGTACACAAAAAAATATAGCTACACTTTTCATAAAGTCAAATGTAGCTATAAATCAAACTTGCCCGAAATCCGGGCAGGAAATGATATATCTGTTAATATACAGTACCCTTGATGCGCAGGTGTGACAACATTGAGCTGCCAATCAGAGAATCGACAGTTTTGTTTGTAATGGTGATCTTACCTGTTCGCATAGCGCGAGCTGTAAACAGACCCAACACGTTCTCGCCCTTAATGTTGGTATAAACAGGTGCAATTTCACTACCCGTGAGACCTGTTCCTGCTGCCTGAGTTGCTATCCTGTAGTTATTGTAATGAGATGTACTCAGGTACATAGACATATCGCAACGATCGAGGAAACGGATAACATTGTCAGGTGCCGGCCCCATGCCTGAGTTGATCGCATTGAATAATGTCTTATTTTCAATCTTGTACTGAACATTGGCATTGGAAACACCAACGTACCCTGCGTCCATATCGAAATAGCGTGCAGTCTTAGTTTTTGCAACAATATCAGAATCAACCCAGTTAAAACGAATGATTGCTTGTGCTATAGTGGCCGGACTAGTTTCTTTGACGTTGGGGCTGCTATAGAACACATAATTAGCAGGTGGCACATAACTGGCATCGAACGTATAATAACGGAAGGGCAATGACGAGAAGAAACTCATGCCTGATGTGTTGATGTCATTATTGTCAACAGGGTAAAACGTAAATCCGGGACCGGTAGCAGAAACAGGGACTCTGTTATCAATTACCGGAGCATCGGCTGAATCTGTAACACCGGTTGCAACGTTGGTGATCTTCAACCTGTATATATAGGACGGATTCAGTGTACCTTTAAACTTATAGGCGTAGTTGGGAGATGTTAAGAAAAGGCCAGGTTGTTTGGTATAACCCTCCTGCGTCAGATCCACTTTGTCGAGGTGTATGGAATCAACGTAAAAGTACTTTTCAGTAGCACTGTATCGCTCAATCCTTACGTTCAGGTTAGCATAGAAATTAGAATCAACTTCCTTTGCCATGTTCACGGCACTTTTGTTCTCGTCAATAAAGGCTTTCTGTATACGAATGTAGTGAGCCGTATCAGCCATATCGAGAAAACCGTATACAACTGTGATATCCTTGTAGGGTGCTGCAACGTCAAATTTTTCTGAGCAAGATGTTCCCAACAAGGTGCTTGCCGCGATCAGGGAAAGGAGAGATTTTTTCATTTTACTTTGGCTCTAAAAACAAAAAGCGAACAAAGATAACCGAATCCACGACATTTGAACAACGTGCCTGCCTAAGGTGATGCAAATAATCGTTAAAACGATGATCCAATAGACGCAAACCCAATTATCTGAACGAATCAGCCACAATTACCAAACCCTATGTGCTGTAAGTCGGTCTTTCATAATACTTTTCGACATTGGAAGTAACATTTTGCAAAAATAAATTACATTTGTAAATATTGATAAGCACCTCTATATGAAATACATCATTACCCTGATGGTTACCCTATCGTTCATTTCCAGTGGTTATTCCCAATCAGCCATTTGGGCAAACAAGATAGGGAGCACCTCAAACGATGAAGGGCGCACTATAAAAGTAGCGCCCAATGGTAATGTATATGTAGCGGGCAAATTTCAGGGAACAATGGATCTCGATCCCGGGCCGGGTACATTCAACGTCACAAGCGCAGGCGTAGACGATATTTACCTGGCTTGTTACAACTCATCGGGTGGTTTTATTTGGGGTTTCAGTACAGGAGGCGCTTTGTATGACGCAGTATGGTATCTGACTACGGACGCGAGCAGTAACGTAATCATTTGTGGTTACTACCAGTCAGCCGGTATAGATTTTGACCCGGGAGCCGGTTCAACCACACTACCGTTTGCAGGTGGTACCAGCCTAACCATGTATGGCGATGGTTTTGTTGCCAAGTACTCTTCGACAGGAGCTTTTCAGTGGGCAAAGCAGTTAGGTGGCCCCACTGTTTATGACGTGACACTTTCTCTTGATACCGACCCTGCAGGAAATGTCTACGTAGGCGGTGTCTTCAATACAACAATGGTAGTTTCACCTACAATTACCTTTAGCAGCGCTACAGATGGAACAGCTTACCTTATTAAATACGACCCTGCCGGCAACCTGATATGGGGACACAATTACGGTTTACCTGGCATATCGTCTGTAGATTGTTTTCCGCGTTCGCTGAAGGTGAGCGGAGGATTTCTGTATGTAGGCGGGTTCTTTCAGGGTGTTTCAAACTTTAGTCCATGGACTGCATCAACAACGCTTACGTCTTCGGGGCTTTATGACTTTTACATTGCAAAATACGACGTGGATGCGAATCCGATCTTTGCTAAAAAAGTAAGTGGCACGGGAGGTACAGACTTCGATGAATTTTTGAGTCTGGCGCTTGACGGGTCTGACAATATATACGTGTCGGGCTATACTACGAGCGCAACCATAGTTTTTGACCCTGCCTCACCCCTTACCACAACAGTGTCAACGCCTGGTGGCGGTACTAACCGAGATATTATCATGGCGAAATTTGACAATTCAGGAAATTTTGTCTGGGGTAAATTGATAGGAAGCACCGGCAATGATATGGGATGGGGAATAGACGTTGCGGGTAGCTACGTGAACCTTACCGGCGATTTTACCGGCACTGTAGATTTTGCACCTGCCGCGACAGGCGGAGTGCTGATCAGCGCAGGTGGTACGGACGCAGTGGTAGCAAAGTACGATCTGTTCGGAAATCATCAATGTAGTTTCAAAGTTGGTCAAACGACTGTTGATGCAGGGTACGGTATTTCGCACGACCCGGCGGGTTATGTGTACGTAACCGGGCAATTTTCCGGAGCGGCAGTAGACTTTGATCCGGCCGCAACAACCATGACCCTTAATTCAACCGGTGGCACTGACGGTTTCTTTGCCAAGTATGATCCGTTGTGCCTGGACATGATATGTAACACGCTGTCAATGCCGGATACAATATCAGTATGTATCGGCGACACGATGACTATTCCGGCTACGATGGGAGGAACTGATTCGGTGTTGAGTTACGCATGGTCGCCGGCTTCGGGCTTGTCATCAACAACTATCCTAAATCCGATTGTAACCGGCGTATCATCAAATTACTATTACCTAACATTACGTTCGCTCAATGAAAATAACCTTGTTGTAAATGGTGACTTCACAGCCGGTAACACAGGTTTTTCAAGTTCCTACACGTACTCCCCACCACCAAGTGCAACATTACTGGAAGGTCGCTACTCTGTTTACACCAATCCTTTTGGAGTGCATTCAGGCTTTACCTCGATGCCCGACCACACCACAGGAACAGGGAACATGATGATCATAAACGGTGGTCCGACCGCCGTTGACGTTTGGTGTCAAACAATCACTGTGACTCCCAACACCGATTACAATTTTTCGGCATGGTTTGCTAATTGCTCGTCGGTGACCACCGGCCCCAATGTACCTATTCTCCAATTCCGTATAAACGGAATACTTCAGGGCACCCCCACAACTGTCACGACCGCGCCGGGGGTATGGATGAATTTTGCCACTACCTGGAATAGCGGCCCGAGTACTACTGCAACGATCTGTATCTACGACGCAGTTACGACTGCAGCCGGAAACGACTTTGCGATCGACGACATCCTGTTCCAGAGAATCTGCACCACTACCGATAGTGTTTACGTACGTGTTAATCCATTTGATACCACAACATCGATCACACGAGATACACTTTGCAGTGCGGGATTGCCAATGATCATATACGCCCCGGGCGGACACACCTCCTATTTGTGGAGCACAGGCAGCACATCGCCAACCGGCATTATGGCGACTACTGCCGGCACATATTGGGTAACTGCTCAAAGCGATTGTGCTGTTGTATCTGATACTACAGTTCTTTTCACCTACCCTTCCCCCAACGTATATCTTGGAAACGACACAGGTTTCTGTATCGGAAACACCTACGTTTTGTCTTCACCTCAGCCCACGGGTAGCACATTTTCATGGAGCACCGGTAGCGTCACAGATACAATTCACGTATCATCAAGCGGCCATTATGTACTTACAGTTACGAGTTCCGATGGATGTGTTGGTGTAGATTCGGTAGACATAATGGTATCACCTCCGCCAGTGGTGAATCTGGGTCCTGACACTACTAACTGTGATGGAAGCCCGATTCTGCTGATGTCTTCTGTCATTTATTCTGCTCCTTCCTACCTATGGCACAACGGCACGATCGCCCCCACTTACACGGCAACTGCAAGCGGAACCTATTGGCTACAAGTAACGGAATTCGGATGTTCGGGAGCCGATACAATTCATCTGGCGATCAAATACGATACTTTCACATTGTACAACCCTGATACGGCTATTTGTAAAGGTCAGTCAGTACAGATACGGGCAACAGGACATCCGGAATTGCAGTTCCATTGGTTACCAACAACGGGAATACCATTCCCTGACGTGATGACCCCGCTTATCACAACAGATACCTCGGCGATGTACTACATGATCGCTCACCTCGAAGGATGTGCTGACGGAATTGATTCGGTTTATATAGATGTTCAGCCAAACCCTGATCCGTTCCTCGGAACTACGAGACGTGTTTGTGAATTCGATACTTTACACATAGTCAGCTATGTGGATCCGCCTTGGTACACACATTACTCTTACAGCTGGTCACCTTCGATAAACCTTGACCATAACAACCTGCGGTCGGTGACTTTTAAAGCAGGTCCAACCACAAATCTGATTTTGACTGTTACTACGCCTGCGGGCTGTACGGGTTCGGATTCCGTGATGGTAGTGATGAGTCCCGGGAATTTCGCATCGGTAATTGCTGATACCGCTATTTGCCCGCACGATTCAGTCATACTCACAACAACAGGTGCGATTGGTTATACATGGACTCCTCAATCCGGGCTAAGTAATCCGACCGGAGCTTCACCGTGGGCAAAACCTGTGAACAATCAGACGTATGAGGCTCTTGCAAGAAGCGCTGACGGTTGTCTTGATACACTGACCGTGAATATTAAAGTTCATCCGGCTGCTGTGTTGCATATGCCGGACTCTGTGACCATATTCACCGGAGAATCTTATCAGATCACACCTCAAACGAATGGAACAAAATTCTCCTGGACCCCGTCGGGCGGACTCAGCGGCAAGTTTATCGCAAATCCGGTTGCTTCGCCTGAGGTAAGCACCCGATATATCCTTACAGCATCAACTGAAGACGGATGTGTTGCAGTCGATTCCATCCGGATTAACCTGAACGACAATGCGTTGATAGATGTACCGAATGCCTTCACACCTGATGGCGGAGTGAATAACAAACTTTATGTTGTGAAGCGCGGCATTGTCACGTTGAAGTCGTTCCGGATATTTAACAGGTGGGGAAACATGTTATTTGAGACTTCAGACATCAACGCAGGTTGGGATGGAACGTATAAGGGTGTTCCGCAACCTTTGGGTGTTTACGTATACACAGTAGAAGGTTTCAATAATATCGGTAAACCTGTTGTCAAATCGGGTAATGTAACATTGCTGCGGTGATGAAATTTCAGAAGTATTTGTAGCCCCGGTTATGCAGAGATGGCAGCTTTCCCACGCTCTACACACTTGCAATACCTTTTGATAAATTGGGCTATTATATGGACTTTTGTGGCACAGCACAAGAGGCAGTCGGACGCCTGAGCTGCGAAAAGACGGGAACATGAGGCGACTAAAAAACCTGATACTATTTACATTCATATTGTTAGCCGCAAATGGCAGCATTGCACAGACTCGTTTGACGCTGCACGATGCAGTAGAAAGAACATTGAAGAACAACTTTGATATCAGAATCGCTGAGATCGCGAGCGAACAAGCGGCAACCAATAATACGGTTGGGAATGCCGGTTTTCTTCCTAACATAAATGCCGGCGTTGCGGCCACTGAGAGTAGGACCAATGTGCGTAGTGACCTGGCCAATGGTACGCAGCAGAATAACCCGAAAGCCATCAATACAAATATCAACCCTGCGGTTACAGCCAACTGGACATTGTTTGACGGAGGCAGGATGTTTGTGGTAAAAAAGCAATTGTCGGCAATTGAGGCTCTTACAGCTATTCAGCTAAAACTTCAGGCCCAGTCTTCAGTATCGAGAACTATACAGATGTATGCTCAATTGGTGCTTCTCCAGCGTCAGATGGTCGCGATAGACACAGCATTGCATCTTGCACGTGCCCGTATGGAGCTATCGGAGATCAAGTACCAAAGCGGCGCGGGTGCTAAGATAGATTTTCTTCAGGCGAAAGTTGACTACAACGCAAGGCGGGCAGACTCGCTGTCCTTTATTTCAGGTTATGCGCAGGCTTGTGACTCTATGAGTGTATTGATGGGTGAACAAGAAGGCGCATGGTATCGTGTTGACGAAGTATTACCAATGAACATGAATTTGCAGGAGACGAATCCGTCGATATTACCCGACGTAAATTTGTCACTTGCGGTGTATAAGCAAAACAAGAACATTGCGGAATTGAATGTGGACGTTGCGAGGACCTATGCTCTACCTACCCTATCAGTTTCAGGTGCGTACCTGTACAACAGAAGTACCAATGCGACGGGGTTTGCGTTGTTTAGCAGAAACTATGGTGGGAATGGCACAGTAAACCTAAGCATGCCGTTGTTTCAGGGTGGCAATATCAGAAGGCAAACAAAAGTAGCATCGCTTCAGGCTATGCGCGAGGAATTGTTGTATGAACGCCAAAACACGATCATAAAACGCCAGCACCGTACGGCACGGCGCAATTATGAGATAGCAGTGCAGGCTTGGAAACTGGCAACAGAAGACATGAAATTCGCCCGCGAAAATCTTGACGTACAGTTTGCCCGTTTTAAGGTAGGCGTTGGCACTACCCTCGAATCCCGTGAGGCTGAAAATGCCTATGTTCAGACGCTGATACGGCTGTATTCATCGGAGTACAACGTAAAACTTTTTGAAACACAGGTATTGGAATTGGAAAACAAATTGCTTTCCGACAAATAGATATCAGCCCTGATCATTACCTGAACGCTTGCAATCCCAGAGTTTTCGTTATTTTAGAACTTCATTCATTACTATGAGCACACAATTAAGCATAGGATCTCGTGTAGATCATCCACATTTTGGGAAAGGAGTAGTGGTTGACACCGCTCTGGAATTTTACATTATCTGGTTCAAGTCGCAGCAAGACACAAAAAGTATCAGTAAAGATTACCCCGACCTCAAGGTCCTTTCGGCAACTGAGCCTGATGGCTCAACTGACAAAGTGACCATTGCAGACATAGAACAGGCCCTTGAAAATATTCTGGACAGGAAGCTCCATGACATGCAAATGGTTCCGATCGGCACGCGTTGGCGCAAGGGCACTATGGTGTTACAGCCGGGAGACACTACACTTCAGGCTAAGGAAGTACCCATCGAGACGTTCTTCCACAAGATAGTTATGGTGCGTGACAGATTGCGGGTACTTGAACAAAAGATCAATGCCCATAAAGAAATGGAAGATGATGAAAAGGTGGAGTTACAACAATATATCACTGCCGTTTATGGATCGCTCACGACATTCAATGTGCTGTTTAAGGAACCACATCATCAGTTCAAAGGAATGTCAGGTAAAGATTAAAACGACATTCTTTAACACGACATCTATCAGTAAAAAATAGAGAAAATTCACGGTTCTACATCCGCTCCGGTAAAAATGAAAATTACACGAACACTTGCCATACTCGCTGGTCTGGCGACAAGCACAAGCAACGCTCAGGATTCACTCATGTTCAGGAACATTTCAAAGGAAGTGATGCTGCATGGTACTTGCTACGAAAATCTGAGAGTATTATGCAAGACAGTGGGACATCGTCTTAGCGGCACTCCTGCTGCGGCAAAAGCAGTAGAATGGGGGAAGAAAGCCATGAAAGAAGCCGGAGCGGATAATGTTTGGCTTCAGCCGGTGAACGTCCCCTATTGGTACCGGGGCAAAGAATCTCTCGAACTGAAGATGTCCGGGAAATATCAGAAAGTGCCTGCATTGTCTCTTGGCAACAGCCAGGGAACAGGGGGTAAGCCTCTAGAAGCTGAAGTTGTGATGGTGAACAACTACGATGAATACAAAGCGCTATCAGACGTTGCTGTAAAGGGTAAGATCGTTTTTTTCAATTACAGGTTCAGGCAAGATCTGATCAACAGCTTTGAAGGGTATGGTGATGCTGTAAACTATCGTTGGAACAGCCCGAATGTTGCTGTAAAGCGCGGGGCTGCGGGAGTCATCATCCGGTCTATGTCCACAGGAGAAGACGATTTCCCGCACACCGGCAGCATGCATTACGAGGATACTGCTGCTTCGAAATTGCCTGAAATGGCCATAGGAAATTATACCGCGGACGCTCTTGCCAAAGCCTGCAAAACCGGCAAGGTGATGGCCAGAATGACCTCGGAATGTAAAATGATGGGGATGCGCCCGTCATTTAATGTAATAGGCGAACTGAAAGGAACCGAGGTGCCCGAAAAGATAATCACCGTAGGTGGACACCTCGACTCTTGGGATGTAGGTGAAGGCGCCCATGATGACGGCGCAGGATGTGCCCAGTCTATTGAAGTGATCCGTGCACTGAAAGCGATCGGATACAAACCACGGTACACTATCAGAGCTGTGTTGTTCATGAACGAAGAAAATGGCAACAAAGGTGGTTGGGCATATCTGGATTCTGCCAACGCCCGGAACGAACAGCACATTCTGGCGATGGAGAGTGACGCAGGTGGTTTCTCTCCGCGCGGAATAGGTCTTGAGATGTCGGAGAAACAGAAAGAACACATTCGGAAATATCGCGACCTTTTTATGCCATACAATGTTTATGACTTCGAAAAAGAAGAAGGAGGTGTGGACATATCGCCGCTGCACAACAAAAAAAATGTGCCCGCTGCAGGTTTGTTACCCGACTCGCAAAGATATTTCGACTACCATCACACTGCAAATGATGTGTTCGAAACTGTGAACCATAGAGAGCTGAAGCTGGGCGCAGCGACGATGGCACAATTCATCTACCTGATATGTGAACACGGACTGGAGTAATGCAGCAACTTAGTGTTTCTCAGGAATAATGAAAGTAAAACGTGCGCCTGTGCCCGGAATATTCTCGGCAAAAATCACCCCGTGATGGTATTCAAGGATCTTTTTACAGATAGCCAGACCGATACCGGATCCGGGATACTCCGACCGACCATGTAGCCTCTGAAATACCTGAAAAATCCTATTGGCATATTCGCTATCAAAGCCGATACCGTTGTCAGTAACAGAGATCTTGTGATACCGTTTCTGAGGCTGGAGGCTAAAGTTCCTGATCTCTGTGTCGGAAATTTCGCCGACCTCAATTCGAATGATCGGCGGCATATCCGGTTTATGGAACTTGATTGCATTACTAATAAGGTTCTGAAAAAGTTGCTTCATTTGAGGTGCGACCGCCTCAACAGATGGCAGTCCAGTGCATCGGATAGCTGTACCAGTTTCTTCTATTTTCACCTCCAGGTCGTTCATTACATCCTGCAGAATGGCATCAAGACCAACTTTTTCGAAAGGAACCGAGGTTTGTGAAATACGCGAAAACTCAAGCAATGCATTGATCAGAAGCCTCATGTTCTCTGCAGAAGCCACCATACGGGAAAGATACATCTGACCATCGCCGATCAAGACACTTTTGTACTTCTCCTGAAGCCTGTCGCTGAATGTGGTGATCTTTCTGAGTGGCTCTTGAAGGTCGTGGCTGGCAGCATAGGCAAATTCTTCAAGTGCCTTGTTAGACCTATGGAGCTCGTCTACCATATCCTTCATATTGAGTTCTATGGTCCGCTGAGTTGTAATATCGCGTAGACTGCCCACCATCTTTACCGGTTTCCCTGACTCATCATTTACGATATTTGCCAGACAGTGTAGTTGTTTCAGGTTGTTCTTGCCGGAAATGATCCTGTATTCCACGTCAATGTTACCATCAGCTTTCACGGCGTCAGCTATCAATTTCAATACACGGTCCCTGTCGTGCGGATGGATGAAGCTGGTCGTATAATCAGCGTCAAGACCAATTTTTTCAGAACTCACCTCGTAGATACGATAGACTCCGGGCGACCAATAAACTCCCTTTGCTGCAAACATCCACTCGAACGTACCGAACTCCTCCACGTTAAATTGCTCAAGAAATAACTCCCGCGATTCAAAAGAGGTGAAAGGCATGCCCCATTTCGACTGATCTAAAAGCAGGAACAAATGGTACATTTTCTCCCCGTCGTTATCCCCGTCATTTACTGCTGCTATGTAGACATAAAATGACTTTCTTACACCATTACTATCAGCCAGCTCAAAGATCATAAAACTGGGAAAATCGGGATCACTCCGGTCAAAATCATTTACAAGTATATCGAACCGGCGTTGCTGAAAAGAGTCAAGAAATGAACTAAAACTCCGGCCAGTCAGCTTTCCTTCAGGGATGCCGGTAAACTCTGTGAACGCATCATTTGCAAAAACGATCTTCTTATCACTACCGGTGAATACGACCGACATGCCGGGACCGGACCGCGCTAACCGTTCAAAAAAGGACTTACCACCAGACTGGTTATCGTCCGATACAATATTCTTATTTTGGGTAAATATACTTTTCATTGTTTATCAACTGTATCAAAGATTAAATTCCTTGAACTGCCTCATTTTATTATAGAGTGTCTTTCTGTCTATGTTTAATAGTTTTGCTGCCTTGCTCTTGTTGTAGTCCGATTGTTTCAGTGCCTTCAGTATCACTTCATACTCAGTACCCAAATTGGCCGCTTTCAATTTATTCTTCAACATGTTGGCTATATCGTCTGATTGGTGGTGTTGGTCAATTTGCTCGGCACCTTTGATATTTTCATCATTTTCAAACTGCAACTTGTAAAAATTGCTGATCTCAAAAGGGAGCGACCTCACATCAACAATGTCGCCGTCGGTCAGAAGCGTTGCACGCTTCACTACATTTTTCAACTCGCGCAGATTGCCATACCATATGTACGACCTCAACGCCTGTTCAACCTCAGCAGAGAAACCTTTTATGGACTTACCCAACTCAGCATTGGTTTGCCTGAGGAAATAATGTGCAAACGTCATTATGTCTTCTTTGCGTTCTCGTAACGGTGGTACTTCTATACTAAACTCATTGAATCGGTGATATAGATCTTCGCGAAATTTACCTGCTCTTGCCATATCCCACAATCGCTCATTACTGGCGATAATGATCCTGACATCGATGTCTATATCGGTGGTTCCACCAATACGCCTGATCTTACGTTCCTGCACTACCCTCAACAGAGACACTTGAATATCGTAGGACAAATTGCCGATCTCATCAAGAAATATGGTACCTCCATTCGCGAGTTCCAGACTACCGATCTTACGATTAGTGGCACCGGTAAAGGCCCCCTTCTCATGGCCAAATAACTCACTACCTGCAAGTTCTTTCGACAACGCACCGCAGTCGATGGCTATGAACGGCTTTGAAGAACGCTTACTTTGCAGATGGATCTGTTTAGATATCACCTCTTTACCGCATCCGCTTTCACCATAGATAATGACGCTGAAATTGGTAGGTGCAACCAATGATACCTGACGCAAAATAGACTGAAACTGTGCACTGTTACCGGCAAGAAAACCTTCACCACTATCATTATGTTTGGATCTGTCCTGACCTGTCAGTTTCTTGTCACCAGCATCGGTGTCACTAACATCATTCAGTGCCTCACTGATTGTAAGTAGGATTTCGTCGGGAAATAGTGGTTTGGTCACATAATCAAATGCCCCCAATTTGGTCACCTCAACAGCGTCCTTCACATCGCTATAACCAGTGATTATGATGACCTGGGTGTGAGGATCAATTTCCTTGATTTTTCTCAACAACTCAGCTCCATTCATATCATCCAGGCGGAAATCGCAAAGCACAAGGTTGGGATGAGTTTCTGTCACCACCTTAAGCGCGACAGCACCGCTATCCGCATTAAACGTCTCAAAACCATGTTTGGTCAGAAAACGCGTCAACAGAAGGCGCATATCCTTATCATCATCGACAACCAGAATTTTTCGCATAGTGGCCTAAACTACGGCATTATTTTGCCGTAACTCAAATATACCAATTAATCGGAAGCAGCGGAGATTACCATTCACTGTCCAGAGGATTATTTCTCGACACTGCTACCCCGCGCATATTAATACCCAAACGAATACCGGAATTTCGTCCCAAGTAGCTATCCCAACTCTGTACAAAATCTACCCTTAGGAACCGAACAAGTTTCCAACCAATATTGTCTATTCCGATAAAAGCTTCAGTATAGAAATGATCTGCATCCGAATAGAAAGCGTTACCCCCGACCAACAAATAATACCTTGCCTGACGCAACAACGGAATCTTATTACTCAGCAAACCATTCAGGTGATATTCAAGGTGTGCCTCCCCATAAATCGGGGCTACATTACTGAAGAGGTAGTATGGCGCAAACTGAAAACTGTTCAGATAAGGTGCGGCATACCCTACCCCTCTCATCCCGTTAAGGTGCTTCATATCGGCCAAAGAAACGTATGTGGAATTGAGAAATCCACCAACTGACACATTATAACTGATACTTCCAAGCAATTTCAATCTCACGTCATCGGTTATACTAAAATTCCACTTATCGAAATCGGTTGCTGAGTTGAAGACACCCGCAAAGCCCTTTTGAAATTCGATGTTGAACCTGGGCCAGGAACTGCCATTGGCTACTTTGTAGTCGGGATATTGAGTATAGGTGAAGCCAGGCTTGAATGAAAACCCGGCTGTGACGATCATTGCCTTATGTGGCTGCCAGGGCTGGGCCGTACCACCAACGGTCGGCAGGTTCGAAGTATATCCACCCCTGTCTCCACGAGCAAATGACAGACTGTCTGAGTTTTCCAGCGGAATTCTATCCTGGAACGAGGTGCGTATTTTCCAGCTGAATCCATTGCCATAATTGCGACGAGCAATGACGCTCAATTCACTCCGTTCATATATTTTCAGATCATTTTCTCTCGCAAAAAGTGATCTGTATGTATTGAGCATCGGTATAACAGGGTTATCAGGATTAAATTGAAACACATAACGACCGCCTTCTATTCCAAATAACCAGGTTCGATTCAGCCATTTGCGATCTCGCGTTAGGTAATACACTCTGCCTATCGAATTGAACCGCTCATTTGAAAATCCATAACGGGGTGCAAGGTCCACTACAAGAGTTTTTCCGGTATCCAGCTTTCTTTTAATATTTATCTTCGGCGCAATATTTAAACCCTCCACTGTATTGTAGTTGATGATATTGTTGCCGTCCAGTCCCATAAGCAACGAGTTGAAAGAAACAGTGGTCTTGTATTCCTTTCCGGAGAATGAGGTCTCACCGATCAAAGTGCCCAACGGCCTGAATTTGTTCCCTTTTCTTCTTATTGAGTCGCGATATACGGGGTCAGCACGTTTTTGGGCAATACTGTCCTTGACCACAAAGTCTTTCGCCTCATCTTCGGCCAACGGAACCGGTCGATTCTGCCAGTGGGAAGTATCTACTTTATTGGCTGTCTTATCGTAAATGCTCACAAACTTGCCTGAAAGTACCGAGTCATTCACTTCTTCATTGATCTTTTGCCTGTTATACACGGCAACGCCCTGCCCGGTAATATCAAACATCATGAAGTTGACAGCAAAATACATGACCTGGCTTTTGATAACCCAGAGATCTTCTTTAAGCGGCAAATAAACCTGCTCAACCCTGAGCGTATCGATCATGTCCATACCCGACTGCTTCACCAGCGACAGGTCAAGGCTGTGAATCGCCCATTCGTCATCGGCAATGTAAATCACACCATTAAAACAAGGCTCATACAAGCGCTTTTGGACCACCTGAATCTTATTGATCATTCGGCCATGATCCATAAATGTGCCCAACATCTTGTACCGATAATAACTGAGAGCATTTTCGCTTACCGGCGATATGTACCCACGACTGCCATCACCAATAACGTCAATGTTGTTTTTGTAGAAGGAAATGACGGAGGGGAATTGTGAAAATCCCAGCCCGGATTTGTTACCACTTTCGTGTACTGAGTGAATGATAGTCTTTTCTTTCTCGCCGTTTGAGTAGTAGTCAGCATCCTGCTCTACGAGGTACAACACACCTTTGCCCGAACTGTCTACGCCCATACCTGCAGCATTTATCTCCTTGCCCATGAACTTGCCCGGCAGCTTTCGGGACCGCATCACACCCTTGAAGTATATACCGGTGCTGAATGATTGCAGCTGATCGAGATGGAATTTGCGCCTTGCAATCGCCTTTCTTATCACCGCGTAAGCAGGGTCTTCACCCGAGGCGCTCACGATAACTTCCTTCATTTCAGTGGCCTCGTCCCTTAGCTTGAAATTGTGGATATTAGTCTCTGCGCCAGAAAATGTGACAGAATATGTAGCGGCTTTATAACCAACATACTGACATACTACTTTAAATGTACCTGTCCCTGTACTCAATTCGTAGTCACCGTTGGCATTTGCGTTCACACCAATGGTAGTCCCCTGAATATATACGGTAGCATAGGGCAACGAAGCTCCGGATGTATCTGTCACACGTCCTTTCAATATACCGGCATGTGCACCCACCGAAAAAAGAAGAGTAAGGGCAATAGCGAAAATATCTCTCATATACTTGCTTTACCCCTATTAATCGTATAATACCGGGAAATGTTACAAATAATGCATCTACTTTTTGCTGAACAGACCGTACAACTGTGCGTCAATTTTCTTCACCACCTCGGCAAAATCTTCTTCCTTCTCGGCAAAATTGCAGTTGTCCACATCGATGATCAGTAATGGACCGTCAGTATAGGTTTCGATCCACTTATTGTAAAAGCCGTTAAGCCGCTTCAGGTAGTCAAGTCTGATATTCTCTTCATACCCACGTCCACGCTTTTGAATCTGATCGACGAGAGTCGGGATAGATGCCTTTAGGTAAATTAGCAGATCCGGTGGTTTTATCAGCGCCTTGAGATTCTGGAAAAACGAAGAATAATTTTCATAGTCACGTTTCGTCATCAACCCCATGTCGAACAAGTTCGGTGCGAAAATGTAAGCATCTTCAAACACTGTACGGTCCTGAACTACTGTTTCCTTACCATTACGGATATCGATGAGGTGTTTTATACGATTATTTAGAAAGTATATCTGCAGATTGAATGACCAGCG
>JACSRV010000043.1 GCA_014879545.1 Chitinophagaceae bacterium
GGATGCCGATCGGCATCCCTTCTGATTTTATTACAGTTCTAATTCTTAGTATTTCATCAGATTGCCGGTGTAGACCTTACCACCGCTTACCATGCGGAAGAAGTACATACCGGTAGGCAGTTCGCCTGCATTTACAGCATTGATTGTTCCCGTATGCAGTACCTGAGACTGAACCATGCGGCCATCTGCAGAATACAACTGGAAACTCAATGTCTGCTCGCTGCTCTCTGGCAATACAATGTTCCATACCGTATTGGTAGGATTAGGGAAGATATCCACCCCTTCCATCTCATTGATATTACCCACACCTGATACTGAACCATTGGCATAAAAAGCACCGCCACCACCAAGTTTGGTCACCTGCATCATAGCAATGGTGCAGTTGCCGGTAGATGTGTACTTGTACCACTTCCCGGTAGCCGGTGTACCTGACGTGTAGCTACATACAGAGATGTCTGACGCTGAAGCAGATGGGAAGCCGCCTGACGGATTTGCATCTATCGGGCTCTTGGCGATGTAGGTCCTGAAGTTGGTGAACGGTGCGGTAGGTCCCGGCACACTGCCATTCACATCATTGGTGTCAGCCGGTGTAATGGGAAGACCGATCTTCACCGGCGTTGTGAGCGTGGTAGATCCCACAGGTGTCACACTGAAGTAGCGACGCATTGAGTAGTTATTACCTGCTGCTGCAACACCACCCGTACCCGAAGGGAAAGATACATTCACACCTGTTCCGCCGCCATATGACGCCAGAGTGGTCTGGCTGACGTTGAAGCTGGTAGAGTTAAGACCACCAATGTTGTTACCGTTCTTCTGGATCATCAATACCAGCGTATCGTCAGAGTGTTTTGCTGTATTACCGTCTTTCCAGTAATAAGTGATACCCGTTACAAGGTCGGTACATTCATTATTCGCAACTACCGTCCTGTTGGGAAGTGTTAGCGTACTGTCCGGATTATAAATATTCCCGCAGGAACTACCTGTGCTCTTCAAATAAAAGCGGACCGTATCACCCGGTTGTTGCCCGAATCCCTTCGAGAAGTTCTTACCAACTGACTGCAAATGGCAATAACTCATGATCGTTCCACCACCCGTTGGATACAATGGCGAAGGATTGGCACAGCTGCCTTCCAGTGTGTAACATTTGTCTATCGCAGTGTTTCTCGCAGGCGGGTTCCAGCAACAACGGTGCGTGTGCGGTGAACCAAGGTTGTGCCCCATTTCATGTGTTGATGCGTCAACATCCCAGCTATATGTAAGTACTGTAGGAACAGAGCTGCTCGCACTATTATCAATGTTCACAAACGCATACGGTCCCATTGAATCTGTTGCGTTGTAAAACGCGCACATTACACCCAGCCATGCGATTCCGCCCATACTTGCATTCTTAGTGGTCAGCAGCATTGCAAGATCGCATCCATGCATGGTGCTCTGTGTCACCCAACCAAACTTGGTCAACCAACGGGCTGAGTTATTAGGTAACGTCTGATACTGATCAGCAGCTGAATTGACCTGTACATACTTGAGCACAGTCATAATACCTTCGTTCTTATACAACGTACTCATGTTGTTGTACAAAGACGTCATGTAATTCGTACAATTGGTAGAACTGTTCCCTTTCTTCACATACATAAAGTAGTCTGCTACCATAAACGTACGGACCTCCTTACAGTTCACATACTCCTTGCTGCCAAGTGTCGTAGTGGTTTTCGCCTGCCACGTCATCTGCATACGTTCCGGCAACTCATCAGCAGCACATTTTGGTGCGTTTTCTTTGAATTTCAGATCGTTGTCGTTGTAAACAATGTAGTGTGGGTTGCTGTCATATTCTTTACCAACAAGCGTATTCGGCACCAGCACATAGTTGCCTTCATCAGGTATTGAGAAGATACCATACATCTCATTGTTGAAGAAAGAAAATGCCACTACCGATCCCGGAACACCCTGAACAACGCCCCTATAGTACAGACCCGGTGTATAATCAACCTTCTTATCTACTGTACCCGCCAATTCATGTACCTCAAAATCATTCGACATGAAGTCGTAACGGGCCAGTTCCAGCGTATATGTCTGCCCCTTCGGACCAGGCACCACCAGATTTATCGCCGTAGATTTCCGCTGCATGAACATTGCCAGACGAACGTAATCAACCAGAAGCGGCTGAGCGTCGTCAACACTTTTCAGGATAGCGGTCTTGTCAAAATTGTTGTCCGGTTGCCAGATGTCGGATACTGTTACAAACTTGTTTGTCAGCTTCACCCGTTCAATGAACCCCTCAATCTGCGTGTTCTCTCTTGCATAGATAGCGGTCGTTTGCAGCAACACCAATGCTACAATACATTTCTGTAATAGTCTCCTGAACATTTTTTTGTACGAATGGTTGAGTTAATTAGCAATCTATCAAAGTTATGAGTTTTCACAATTCGTTTTGTTTTTCACATACGAATATTATAAACACACATATACACATTAAACTAAAATCAAATTCACAAAAGTTAATTTTAATCAAATGATTAAATAAGTTGTTTAAATTCCAAAAACACATACTACCTTTACACCCGAAACATGGCAGCAAAAAAGCAACATAACGGCTCCACAGAGGCTCAGATTAAAGAAGCCGCCCGAAGGGTATTCACTTCCAAGGGCTTTGCTGCTACCCGCACCCGCGACATTGCCGAGGAATCCGGCGTGAACCTCGCCCTCATCAACTACTACTTCCGCAGTAAAGAAAACCTCTACAACATCATAATGGTCGAACAGGTGCAACTGTTCCTCCACTCGGTTACCGGCATTCTCAACGACCCCACCACAACCCTCTTCACAAAACTGGAGATTGCCATTGATCATTACATAGATATGCTCATCGCCAATCCCGGTCTGCCCATCTTTGTCATGAACGAGGTGAACAACAACCCCGAAAACCTGGTCGACAAAGTAGGCTTCGGAAACCACAATGCCGGCGACCTGTTCATTGCGAAACAGTGGTTAGAAATGACCATGGCCGGCGAGATACAACCCATTCATCCACTCCACCTCATAAGCAACGTCGTGGCAATGACAGTTTTCCCCTTCATTGCCGCCCCACTGTTACGCAACCGCTCAGGTATGTCGGTAAAAGAATACAACGAGATGATGCTGCAACGCAAGAAGCTTATCCCGCACTGGGTAAAGACCATACTTACTACACCTGTCCCCGAACCAAACAAACCCGATCGATCATAAAAAAAACTGAATCGAATTGTATGCACAAGAACACGGTAACATCGATCCTGCTGGCACTTGCAGCATGTAACGCAGGCGCACAAACCACCTTCGCCTCCGTGGAGGACGTGTGGAAGTATGCCGAAACGCACAACGTTTCTATCGGCAATGCCTCGCTGGAAGCCCAAAAAGCCAAACGCGGCACGCAGCAGGCATACATGGCCTTCCTGCCTTCGGTCAATACGTCGGCCAACTTCACCGACAATACCACCATACAGACCACCCTCATACCCGCTGTTATGTTTGGCGGCCCTGACGGTGTGTACAAACCGGTGCAGTTCGGCCAGAAATACAGCTACAATGCCGGAATCACAGCCCAGCTGGATCTGGTGAACCTGCAGACCTGGCACAACGCCCGCATAGCACACGAGACCGAAGCAGTGAATCAGGCACAAGTGGCCAACACCCGTCGCAACACCTATCAGCAACTGGCCGGTCAGTATTATGCCTGCCTGCTGAACAAGGAAGCCCTGCGTCTTGCCAACCGCAGCGCCGCCGTGGCCGACTCAATGGTCACCGCCGTTACCAACAAGTTCAACGAGGGTACCGTGAACCAGCCCAACCTCGACAATGCCAAACTGAACAGCGAACGCGCCCACCAGACTGTTGTTACCGCATCCTATCAATACCGCACCTCACTCAACTCATTGCGGTCCCTGCTCGGCTTCGAGCTCTCCGACTCGTTGCTCATAGCCGGCGACCTCAAGCCCGGACAAAAACCCGCATTCACCGGCTTCACCGAAGACCCTTCGGTAAGCCTCGCCTACCATCAGTCGCAGCTGAACCTGGACAAGCTCAAAGCATCCGATGCCGGTGTGTTCCCCACCCTCAGCCTGCAATACAGCACCAACACCCAGCAGTTCGACAATACGTTCCGTCCGTTCGATGCCGCCGGCCCGCAGTGGTACAAAGCCAACTTCTGGACCCTCAAGGCATCATGGGCAATATTCAACGGGGGCAACCGCTGGCTGCAATCGCAGCGCAACAAAATAAGCTACCAACAGGCCAATGCCGATCTGGAACAAGCGCGCCGCCAGTCGGTCATCACCGACGAGAACCTGCGCCTCTCCTACAACAAGGCAGCCGAACTGCTCACCCGCGCGCAGAACATCATGGACCTTTCCTACGACAACTACCGCCACACCACCCTGCGCTACGAAGAAGGTATTGCCTCGCTCGAAGACCGCCTGCGCGCCTTCTCCGACTTCATCAACTACCAGAACCAATACCTCAACAGCCTCTCCGAGATGCTGATCCAATCATACAACATCAAGATACGCCAACAAACATTCAGATATGAATAAGACCATCATATTCACCGGCGCTGCGGCAATGCTGCTGGTAGCATCGTGCAAACCCAAATTTGAAGAAGGCACCCCGAAGACCGGCCCGGTTACAGAAGCTGTGTTTGCGTCGGGTTCCATAGAACCCAAGGACGCTTACACACTCACTTCCATTTCCGACGGCTTCATTCAGAAGGCATATGTGTCTGAGAATGACATGGTCTCCGACAAACAACTGCTCTTCCGCCTTGATAACCGCCAGCAGAACACACAGGTACAGATAGCACAGACCAATGTGCAGTATGCCGAGATGAACGCTTCGGCTTCGTCGCCGGCACTGGCGCAGATACGCGCCCAGCTGGAGTCAGCCCGGGTGCGCATGCAGACCGACTCCACCACGCTGGCCCGCTACGAACGCCTCTTTACCACCCGCTCAGTGTCCCGCCAGGACGTGGACAATGCCAATGCGGCCTACCAATCGTCGCTCAGCTCCTGGAAGGCCCTGCAGGAGAACTACCGCGCCACCGCCGACCGTGTGAAGCAGGAACTCACCAACACCCGTTCTCAGTTGCAGAACGCGCGTGCCGCCAATCAGTACTACGACCTCGTGGCCATTGGCGCCGGCAAGGTCTACCAGGTATTCAAGAAGCAGGGCGACCTCGTGAAGCGCGGCGACAAGGTAGCGCAGCTCGGCAACCCCGACTCTATCATCGTGTATCTGGACATAGACGAGGGCAGCATCGGCAAGATACAGGTGGGCCAGCAGGTACTGGTAGAACTCAATACCGACAAGACCCGCACGCTCGAGGCGCGCATCTCCAAGATCTACCCGCACTTCAACGAAACATCACAGTCCTACAAAGTGGAAGCACGTTTCGTCAAAGAAGAAACAGGCATCCTGTCGGGTACCCAGCTGCAGGCCAATATCATCACCGGCCGCAAAGAGAACGCTATCCTCATTCCGCATGCCTTTGTTACAGACGGCAACAAGGTGCTGGTGAAACACGGCGACAAGGTGGACACCACCATCATCAAAACAGGCATCGTATCAGACGACTGGATAGAGGTCATTTCAGGCATCTCCGCTTCCGACAAGATCGTTAAACAGAAATAACCACCTCATGAAGTTCAACGTCAATACCGAGATAGCGCTCACCTACCTCACCTCGCGCAAGAAGCAGACGCTCGTTGCCGCGGCGGGGGTCATGTTCGGCATATCCATGTTCATCTTCATGCAGTCGCTCATGAAGGGCACCAACGACTACTTCGAAAAGATGTCGTTTACCAATACGCCCCACATCCGGCTCTTCAGCGAGAACAAGGTGGCCGACAACCACATGCTGCGCACCTTCCTCAACGACGCCTCCGAGAAGATACTCGTGAACCCCAAGCAGCTGAAACAGTCGCAGGGACTCACCAACCCCTATGGTATCATTGCGCAGCTGCGCCGCAACAAAGAGATCTCCGGCATCACACCACAGGTCACCGGCAACGTCATCTATACCAGCGGCAGCGTGGAGCTGCCCGGCAACATAGCCGGCGTGGACATAGAGGAAGAGAACCTCATGTTCGATGTGCAGGGCAATATGGTGGCCGGCAGCCTGCACGACCTCAACCGCGTGCAGAACAGCATACTCCTGGGCAAGGGCATTGCCGACAAGCTCAGCCTGCACGTGGGCGACAACATCACCGTGCGCGCCGGCAACGGCAACCTCGTCATCATGCGGGTAGTGGGCATATTCGCTACCACCGTTCGCTCTGTCGACGATACCAAATCCTACGCCAACATAGCACGGGTGCAAAGCATCATCGGCAAAGACCGCAGCTATGTCACCGAGATCAAGATAAACCTCAAAGACTACAACCGTGCCAACATCGTGGCCCGCGAGATAGAGACCATCACCGGCTATAAGGCCGAAGACTGGATAAAGGCCAACGAACAGCTGAAAGCCGGCTTCAAGGTGCGCGCCGTTATCCTCAACTCTGTGATAGGTGTCATATTGCTGGTAGCCGGCTTCGGCATCTACAACATCCTCAACATGACCATCTACGAAAAGATCAAGGAGATCGCCATCCTCAAGGCACAGGGCTTCTCGGGGCGCGCCGTCACCAGCATCTTCCTGCAGCAGGCAGTGTTCATCGGCATCCTGGGTGGCATAGTGGGGCTCACACTCGGCTTCTCGCTCACCTACATGGTATCAAGGATATACATAGGTGCGGGTTCACTCAAATACCTGCCCATGTCGTTCTACATCCCTCACTACGTCGAGGCGCTCATGTTCGGCATCCTCACCACCATTGCCGCCGGCTACTTCCCGGCACGCAAGGCTTCTAAAGTAGATCCTGTAACCATCATACGCGGATAATATGGACAACATAGCATTAAAGGCCTCCGGCATCAACAAATACTTTCACGACCCCGTGACCATGCAGGTGCTGCGCGACATAAATATGGAAGTGCACAAGGGCGAATTCGTGTCCATTATAGGCAAGTCGGGCTGCGGCAAGTCCACCCTGCTCTATGTGCTGTCCACAATGGACACCGACTACGAAGGCACCCTCACCATAAACGGCACCAACACCACGGGCCTGTCGCTGAACCAGCTGGCGCACCTGCGCAACGAGTCCATTGGTTTCGTGTTCCAGTTCCACTACCTCCTGCCCGACTTCACCTGCCTCAAAAACGTGATGATACCCGCCTTGCGCCTGGGCAAGTACTCTGCTGCCGAGGTGGAACAACGTGCCTACGAAAAACTCAAGATGTTCGGCGTGGAAGACCAGGCACTCAAAAAAGCAGGCAAACTGAGCGGCGGCCAGCAGCAGCGCGTGGCCATTGCCCGGGCACTCATCAACGATCCCGCCATCATCATGGGCGACGAACCTACCGGCAACCTCGACTCGAAGAATACAGGTATCGTGTTCGATCTGTTCCGCCAACTGACGGTTGACTACAAACAAACGCTGATAACAGTGACCCACGACGAGGACTTTGCCCGCCGGTCAGACCGCATTATAGAAATGGCCGATGGACAGATCCGTCGTTAGCGGCCGCTCATCGTCACCACATACTTCAGTATCAGTTCTTCAGCATGGGCATCCAGCACCTTGCTGTTCTGGTTCACCTTCTTCACCATTGGTGGCACCATGGCGCGCCACGTAGCCTCACTTTCGGCTGATGGTTTTTTAAGTGCATGACACGTGCCGCAGTTGGCCTCGTATAGTTTTTTGCCCTCCATCATATCGGCAACATTATATCCGGGAAACTTCGCAGCACCGCGCTCCACATCCGCCTGACCAATCTCTGCTTTCTTCGACGCAAAACATCCTGCCAGCGCCACCGTAGTCACCAATACAGCTATCTTCTTCATAATCCTTTATGTGTGTTATAGCACTAAAGATAGGAAGGAAAAGGATTTTGAGACAAATAGGCGAATAGAAATTCAGACTGAGACAAATAATATATATTTTATTCTCAATAAACGAGATATACCAGTCCTAAAAAGATTAATTGCCTCGCTTTACGTTCTTTACTTCGGACAAAATTTTGGGCAAAAGGTAAACTAATTGAGAAACCCCAGCTATAACATGAAAAAATATAGTGGCGGTTCTATTGGTAGATAGTTGCCCAAGATAAACGAATACAATGTTTAAGGTTAGAATAGCCAAAACATATGTCAAGATATTCACTTTAGCCCGATTCATAAACGTAAAATTATAGTTTTTGTTCTATCTGATCAAGAGCATGCCCGCCCGGAGCGGTCTCGCTTCCGAAACAGCATATCCACACCTGCTTTTTAAAAACTACGCACAGGCCGTACACTGCATTGTTTGGCCTTGTTGTCGCTTGCGGTAGTGCCCGTGCCAAACTCTTGCGACCAGGCATTATCTGCATCAATTTCGCTTGAGCTCCAGTAATTACCCGTCCCGAAACCACCTATTGCGGCCTTGTTCTGATACAATTTGTTCAGTTCGTTCTTGCTGGGCAGGTACCAGTCGTCATAGCCGGCCCTCACCAACCTTAAGCACTCCGCAGCGGCATTGGAACCCGTACCCTGTATCGCTACAATAGTGCCGGTGTTTGCCGATCCTGTACCAAGGGCCGTGCCCGTTGCACCTGTTACCATCATCGCTCCGTTATACCACACAAGCGGCGTAGTACCCCAGTCCTCTGTGTATGCGATCAGTCCGTGTTTTACGCCCGCGTCATATCCCGGGTCTCCAAACTGCAACACATACGCGATCACACCACCACCATAGCGCTCACCAATGGTATAAGATACCGGGCCGGTCACTTCAATTTCCTGCCCATTAAACCTGGCACCACAAGCATCACTTACCATATACCTGATGGCCACCACTCCCGCGGCCACTCCCGTCACCACCCCATCACTACTCACGGTTGCAGTGGCTTCATTGCCACTGGTCCACTTGCCGCCTGCCATGTCTGAACTCAGCTTTATTGTATTGCCCATAGCCACAGAGACAGGCCCTGTGATCTTGGGAAAAGTTGGATTACCATCACATGGAGTCTTATCACCGCCTTTTTTGCACGACGCAAGCACTGCAATTAGCACAACCAGTAAGAAGAGGTATCTTTTATTCATAAGTAGGAGAAATGCGTATTGTTTATAGGAAAGAGTGGTGTTTTTTACCGGTTTGCGCACTGTATAGTTCTGCAATTCGGCACAGCATGTGCCAGTATAACTATTCAGTTGCTTCCTTACACAATACTACATCATAGTTTTCAGATACTGCAGTTATTCCTCATGTTAGCGCAGCGCATCCGGAACTTCCAATAGTACCCGTTCTCCTTCCCATCGTGTTGTCAACCACCCCTATCCCCTCCCTGCCTACCGGTCAGGCAGGCTTAGCAGGAGGGGAACACCTCGAATGAGCGCTGTGTCCTTAAAATGTGCAGTTGCAAATTGAGGGAAAGCTCCCCTCCTGCCAAGGATGGGGATGCCGTAGAAATCGAAGTCTTTCGCACGGCTGGGGTGGTGATACTCGCAAATTATATCCGATAACTTTTTAACTTTATATCCAACATCCTTACCATGAAAAATATTCAACGCATAAACAACTTATCTTACCTGA
The DNA here is from genome assembly GCA_014879545.1 of Chitinophagaceae bacterium. GTDB lineage: Bacteria > Bacteroidota > Bacteroidia > Chitinophagales > Chitinophagaceae > Nemorincola. The sequence continues at coordinate 9,639 of JACSRV010000043.1, forward strand.
AAGATCGTCGAAAAGAACTAAGGAACAGACTTACTCCGGCAGAAGCGGCTTTGTGGAGTATCCTAAAGAACAGCGGACTTGATGGCCGCAAATTTCGCAGACAACACAGCATCTGCAATTATATCCTCGACTTTTATTGTCCTTCAGAGAAACTTGCGATTGAGTTAGATGGCGAAGTCCATAACAACCCGCTACAGGCAAAGTCAGACAAAGAACGTGATGCTCAATTGCTTACTATCGGCATTGTTGTGATCAGATTTGAGAACCGTATCGTCTTTGAGCATCCCGAGCATATATTGCAGGAAATAGCAAGTCATTTCAGGAGGTAGCTTCCTCCCGGTTTGTTCTTTCAAACACAAACGAGATCAACCACCCCTATCCCCTCCTTAGCAGGAGGGGAACACCTCGAATGAGCGCTGTGTCCTTAAAATGTGCAGCTGCAAATTGAGGGAAAACTCCCCTCCTGCCAAGGATGGGGATGCCGTAGAAAGCGAAGTCTTTCGCGCGGCTGGGGTGGTGGCACACTCACATCAGTTGTTCCCGGATGTTAGTGCTGCGCATCATCAACAGAAAATTGAACCTGATCCCGCAACGTCTTCATCTTGATAGTTGTGTCTCGATTTGTGGTTCAGAAGCGAAAGGCTGATGCGTCAGCGGGAGGAGGGGTGATCTTCAACGCTCTCCAGGTTTTTACGGGTTTTGGCCCATTGGCAGCATCGGGTTTCTCAGAAATTTTTATTTGGTTGGATTTTGGCGGAATCTGTTGATCTTCAATAGCAAGGTGGGAAGTTTGCTGCATTTTGCTTCCCAAAACCTGCGCACTACTTCCCACATGCGTTTCGGTTTGGGAGGGTTTGAGAACGTTGTCAACGGATTCGTTCGGCAACTGAGCGCCGGCAATTTCTTCGTTTATAGTTTGTTGTGTAGGCTGGTCGGACGATGGTTGTTCGTCGTATGGGTGCGGGATACCCCATTGCTTATAAGCGTCAATGACATCGGGATCGCTGAGATATTGTTCCTGGCGGTCGAGTTGTCGTTCAGTTATGTCCTCTTCGGGGACGGGTATCCGTCCCAGGGAGTTGAATGTGTCGGGTTGGACATGCTGTGCGTAAACGGAGGCACGGGCAGAGATAAATTCATCGATATACGGATGGATGCTACGGGCAAGCTCAGGGTTGCGCTGTGAGACCATTTCCATAAAGTAGCCGAAGAGCTCCATGTTCTCGTTTATGGTGCAACGATTCTGCAGTTTTTTGGCTGTGAGCGTGAGCCTGTGCAGACCTTCTATTTCTTTGAATGTGACCGGGTTGGTCAAACGGCTCTCGGAAAGGTAACTTTCGGTAAGGTGGCCAATGATGTGGTAACAGTTCTCGGCCAACATGGACGGCAGATATTTCGCCGATTGTTTGAGGCGGTTCCAGTCGCCTTCTTTGACCCATGTAGATATGCTGCGGCGGCTGACGCTAAGCAATGAGGCGATCTGGGTGTTGGTAAGGCCTGTCTGAAAAAAGAGGGTCTTTGCCTGGTGTTTCTTTTCGTTTATCATGATGGTGGTTTTATAGGTTTAGGTACAAAGGTCTGTTGTGATTTCGAATTTAGCAGGGACAAATTTCTATGATAGTGCGTTTTCTGTAGTATCATAAAAACCTCTCCCCGGCCCTCTCCGAGGGAGAGGGTGAGGTCGAATGAGGGCTTTGT
>JACSRV010000186.1 GCA_014879545.1 Chitinophagaceae bacterium
CGACCCTCAGAACCACAATCTGATGCTCTAACCTACTGAGCTACAGCCTCCGTGATATTTGGGACGGCAAAGGTAGACAATTTTTTGAAAAATCACAGGTATTTGTCTGCCAATGTTGCACGCATCAAAATACAAACTTTACTCCCTAACCAGCTTAAATGACCTGCCGGCACCCTGGAGTGTGTTGACCCTGAGCAGGTATAAGCCTGATGACAGGTTTTGAGCAGGTACTGAAACTGTGCCTGATGCCGCTTGTTGCTGCCAGATGACACGACCGGCAATATCGGTTAGGGTAAGCGCTGAACCGGAAGGCAGACCAGCTACTTCCCACGATGTTGATGCAGGATTGGGCGCAACGCCGATCATCTCCATCTCCAGTTCATTTATACCCATGGTCATGTCACGCATAATATTCTGAACGCTGTCGACAAGCCAATTGTTCGGATCGAGGGAAAGTCCGAGCATCGGGACCTTCCAGGTGAAATGGAATGACTGAGAAGGCTTATCAACCACAAAACGAACGGTTGAATCGCCGGATGCAGATGTAACCTGCACCTGGAGCGGGAGTGAGAAATAGCGCACCGAGCCGGGTACAGATGTTGTCTGGTCGATCTTAAGATACACCTCTGTACCTACCTGATTCCACTTCACGGAGTAGATAGGGAAACCTTCGGCATAGAACCACTGATGGAAGAAGGTATCGAACTTGATACCATTCACCTCGGGAGTCATCATGCTGATGGCCATGTCGCGCAGATCGGCGATGGTGCCGGTGCTGTAGCGTTTGGCGTGCTGCCAGCCTTTGAGGAGGTTGAAGAAGAACGAGTCGTTATTGACCACGTGACGGAGCATGTGCACGGCACAAGCACCTTTGTCATAAGATATACGGTGATCGAAAATGCGACCTTCGTTGGTTGTATCATCAACATAGATGACTCCACCCGGCTGTGACATTACGTTGGCTTGCCTGTCCACCATATCGGCAGTGGCGGCTGCACGGCCACGGAACTTATCGAGGTAGAGATATTCGCTGTAACTGGCGAAGCCTTCGTTCACAACGATATCTTTCCACGATGCACAGGTAACATTGTCGCCAAACCACTGATGACCCAGCTCGTGCGCAACCAACCAGCTTTGGAAGAAGCCCAATGTTGTCATGGTCTGGTGTTCCATACCACCGCTCAGAGGAGCCATTGCGTGCCCGTACTTTTCTTTCCAGAACGGATAACGGCCGAAGAAGTCGCTGAAGAGATTGACCTGCTGTGCGGTACTGTCAATGATACTCTTGTTGAATGTGAGAATGGTAGGTCGGTCGTACACATAGTTCTGCACCAACATAGAATCGGTGCTGCCGGTGAAGCGCATGTAGAACGAGTAGTCGCGGTATTTTGCGATGGCGACTGATATGAGGTAGTAGTCGATGGGGTATCTTTCCTTCCATTCGAAACGATTGCGACCGCCACCCATAGGAGTGATGGCTTGCAAAAGACCGTTGCTACCTACCTTCAGCGAATCGGGGACAGTGACCCAGATATCAGCAGAGTCGATCTTGTCGGTGAGCGACTGCTTGCATGGCCACCAATCTTTGGCGCTATAGGGTTCGGACAGCGTGAAAGTGACCCAGTTGCCCCAGGATGGAGACTGAAGATTGCTGATACCATGTATGTCAGATGGGGTGCCGGACACCGGTGTGCCATGATAAAACACCTGTGCAGTGAACATACTGCCGGCTGAACGAGGCGTTGCAAATGTGACGGTGCATGTATCGCCTGAAACAACCACACTGTGAGGGACGTCATCAATGAACACTGAATCGGCGACCAGGGGCGGGAGCATCTCAAAAACATAGCTGGTAAGCACCGGCTCCACTACCTGCGCGGTTGTGGTAACATTACCGGTGATGGAGGTGCTCTTATTGTTCATCTCGAGATCGAGCTTCACGTACTTGACGTCGTACTTATCTTCGTCGGGGTGTGCTACGGTCGGCTTGGCGGCATTGCGCATCTGAGCCATACGACCTTTGACTGCGCTACACTGCCAGTCGTGTGCGTGTTGCTGTGCGTTAGCGCCACAGAAGGTGGTAACCAGCAACCCCAATGAAAATATTATCTTTTTATTCATCCTGTAATTGTTTGAGTGGCAAAGCTAACGCATTTGACTTTAACAGCCGGTAATACGGGACAGATGTGTGTATATTGATCACTCGAGTGTGACCCATGCCATGCGCAGCGAGACATAGGTGCCTCTCTTATAACGAATGAGCGACGCATAGACACCCCGCTGCTCGTCGAAATCGCCACCTTCGACATAACAACTCTTATACTCCTTGTCGAGCGGCTCGCCCAGCAGGTACTCTTTAGTGATCTGCCGTTTTCGGTCCATGCGGTAGTAACATGCATTGGCCAGCTCGGATGCGTAGAGTGTATCTCCGGGTGAAGTGATGGTGTTTCTGATATTCTTCCCGCAGTCGTTATAGATGATATAGTGGTTGTCGCCACGGGCATAAACTGCCGCTGACAGGAATTGTCGTTCGGTGATCTGTGGCGGCAGATCGTTGAACATGGCATGATCCTGCCAAAGTTTGGCCAGGTAGGTAGGGCGATAGTAATGACGATAGCTACGATAGTATTGGGACCGGGGCAGCACTGTTCCCCATATCTCTTTGCCTGTATCATCGACCTGAGTAATAGAGATACTGCCGAGGTAAGTCTCGAAGGCTCTGCTGCGCGTATAGTTCTCAGCGTTCATGTAGCGTTCGTAGGACTCAGACACAATAGTGGACAGGCCATTGCTGTTGGTGAACATACACAGTGGCAAACCGGTGAAGGTAGACCCAGTATCGGTTTTCTCGATGAGCAGGCTATTGGCCAGCTCATTTCTGAACCAACTATAATTGCCGGTGAGGTCGTGCTCATCGAGCCTGAACAACAGATTTGATACCAATGCCGTGGGACGCATCTCAACACCATATCTGTAAAAAGCCTCACGGTAGCTGAGCAACAGTACATTGATAGTACCCGCAAACGGGTTATAAGAGCATGTAGTGTAATAGGGAAATATCTCGGTGGACAGATCGGCCTTGCGAACAATGGGTTTTGTGCCACCATTGGGTATATAAAAGACCTGCAAGTAATTGTTGTACCTGGCAGTTGACTCTGTGAGACTACCTGTACCATTTACCAACATCACCGACAGTCCTAATGATACACATATACCCTGCGGAAGCGCCTCGGCACCTGTGACGGTTAGAAAGTCATAGTTCTTGCGACCGGGATCGAGCTGTATACGCTTGTACTCCTGGTGGGTCCTGTTATAGTAAGCCAATTGGATATTGCATTTGCGGAACTGTGGTACATCTTCGGCAAACAATATCGCATATCCATTGTCCGGCTTACTTTTCATTACAAAAAAGCGCATGGGCTTGGCGATGCCATGAGAGCGGCCCACCCTGTCTTCGGCCACGAGATGACCTGTACGGGCGTTGAACTGCAGGCGAATGAGCGTGTGCCTGCCCATTCGCTGTTGTTCTATAAATAAGACAGCCTCTTCATTCACTTCATACAACCCCTTAAAAGATGAAGTTGGCAGGAGGATCGCATCGAGCAGGTCGCTGGCGACTGTGTGGTTGGCGACCCGATTGTGCGATGAATCATAAACGATGACAGTAAGCGGTTTGCTGATCTCGAAATGAAAAAGGAGTGTGTATCCGTTTTTCATGCAGAGAACCTTGTTGATCCCATTTTCGGAAAGTAATGTAGGTGGGCTTATCACAAAATTCTCTTTTGCCGATAACGTACCGGCAAACAGCATCAGCATTATGAATGAGAAAACAATGCGAAGCATGGATGTAATTGTATGTCAAGTTACGAAAAAAGCCACGGCATGTGCCGCGGCTTTTGAAAAAGGTTATCGGAAATGCTGCACCCGATCTGAAAATGTGCAACATCCGTATGAATAACAAGGAATTAGTCGGTTTTAGTGGTAACAAGGTCCATGTGTTCGGAACTGACCATCTGCAGCGCGAGGCTTTTGATGGATGGGTACACGAGCTCATACACACCCTTCTTGCTTGGCGGGACATCTGTTTCCTGCATAGCAACGATGTAAATGATAGACTCGGGTATATCGAGCACAGCACATACTTTAGAAATAGTACGCTGGCTTGGGCGCTTGATACCGGTCTCGATCTGTGATAATGATGTTTGTGAAAGGTCGCATTTCTCAGCCAATTCGTACTGAGTGATGGACAGTTTCTTTCTGATGGATTTAATAGCTGATCCGATATTCATTGTATCAAATTTTATATTGTAAGAATTAATAGTTTTATAGGTCTTTTCAACTAATACTTTTAATACCAACTGTTCGAACGCTATAATAGACGTGCAATTATTGGAAAGCGTTGGTAAAAGCACAGATTTTCATTTTAATTAAACATTTGCGTGACATAAGGGGCGATAAACCACTAATTTTACCGCATGCCCGAGAGCTTTTCCCGCCATCTGACATTTGAGAAGAAGACATTGCTTGCAGTTATCATACCACAAGCCCGGAAAGACGGGATGTATTATGAAGTGAACATTCAGGGGTTTCCCAGGTTTTATATGAAATGGAGTGCACTGGACCGCTATGATATAGCAGGTGCAGAACCGCCGTCAATACCCTATGCGCTGCTGCTGGCAGTGAGTGATGTTATTGAAAACAGATAATCAACGTATGAGGAATGCAGGTCACACTGATCGCATATCCACCCAGGCATCGTTCTCTTTGAGCAAGCCGATCAGTTCCTGTACGGCAATTTCGCTTGGAACATTTCGTTTCACCACTTCCTTTCCTTTGTAAAGGGTGATCTTGCCGGGCCCGCTACCCACATATCCGAAATCGGCGTCAGCCATCTCGCCCGGGCCATTCACGATACAACCCATAATTGCGATCTTAACACCCTTGAGGTGATGTGTTGCTGCCCTGATCTTGGCCGTGGTCTCCTGAAGGTCGAATAATGTGCGGCCGCAGCTCGGGCAACTGATGTATTCTGTTTTGCTGATGCGGGTACGCGTTGCCTGAAGGATAGAGAATGCGGTATTATTGAGAAACTGTTCGTTGTTCTTTACCTCGAGGTAGGTTCGGCCACTGACCTTTACGTTATGAAGAGCTCCGGTGTTGGATAACATTACGCCATCGCCCATTCCATCGAGCAAGAGACCGCCACAATCGGTGGCCAATTTTATAAGGTGCTTATCGGGTGTATCTCCCTCGGGATAGGCGCGCAATATGACAGGATTGGTGATACCTGCCAGGATGAGCAAGGTAATGAACGATCTTACAGGCTTCATACCATCGGCCGAGATAACCAAGATCGCAGCGGGATATTCCTTTATGCGCATAAGCAGCGAGGCATTTACCTCAAACCCGGCTGAGAGATGTATGCTTACAAAAACCGGCTGACCGTTGGCCTGCGCAGTCATAAAACTATCTACAGACAAGAGAGGGAGTGTCCCGCCGGGTGTACCCTCATCGGTAATAACCTGTAAAGTACCGGGCAAACCAAATTGGGGAACTACACCTCCGGTGTAAATATAGTCTGCGGCACCATCGGAGATCTTCCATTTGTCAGACGCGGCATCGTATTCGTAGCCGATCGGCTTCAAGGAGTCGGAAGTCAAAGAGTTTTCCTTACTTAGATCCGCTACGACTACAGGCACCTGATGTCCGCCTATATTTCCTACCGGCACTGTCTCGCGGCGCTTGTACTCAAACGGACTGTATGGCAGCGACGCGGGTAATTGCGGCGCATAACCTACTGCGGCCATTGGATAGCGTGCAACAATATCTTTACAAACGGGGATCTCGAACTCGGGATCTTCTGTCAACGACACCCGAATAGTATCGCCTATACCGTCTTCGAGCAGCGTGCCGATGCCGATGGCACTCTTGATACGCCCATCCTCGCCATCGCCTGCCTCGGTGACACCAAGGTGCAGGGGATAACACTCTCCAAACTCCTCCATCATCTGACGAACCAACAAACGGTATGCCTGCACCATTACCTGTGGATTGCTGCTCTTCATGCTGAGCACTATCTGATGGTAATCTTCGCTGCGGGCAATGCGCAGGAACTCCATAGCGCTCTCGACCATTCCGATCGGTGTATCGCCATAGCGACTCATGATGCGGTCGCTGAGTGAGCCATGGTTGGTGCCAATGCGCATAGCGGTGCCATGTTCGCGACAGATGCGCACCAATGGTGTGAATCGTTCGCGAATACGATCTACCTCCGCCGCATATTCGGCATCTGTATATTCAATGAAATCGAACTTCTTCTTATCGATATAGTTACCCGGATTCACGCGCACTTTCTCTACAATGCGTGCTGCTATCTCCGCAGCATTGGGCGTAAAGTGAATGTCGGCAACAAGGGGTGTATCGTACCCGCGTGCCCGCAATTCATCTTTGATGAGCTGTAGCTGTTCTGCTTCCTTTTTGCTGGGCGCCGTGATGCGCACCAATTCGGCACCGGCCTCTATGCACCTGATGGTCTGTGCCACAGTAGCCGCCACATCCATGGTATCGGTAGTGGTCATTGTCTGGATCCGGATGGGATTTCCATTTCCTATAGACAGATTACCGATCTTTACCTCGCGGGTAGGCAGGCGTTTGTAGCCGGCAAGAGATGCGCAGTATTGCTCCAACATAGGTGCGAAGGTAATACATAGGCAAATTACCGGCAGCAACAGTATACCTACCGGCCGATAAATAACATTTATCTCACAACCAGGACGCTATCTAGCCGATAAGCCCCTTGCTGTGGAGCAGTTTTGCTATCTGCACGGCATTGGTGGCCGCGCCTTTGCGCAGATTGTCGGCAACGATCCAACAGTTGAGCGTATTGGGTTGCGAGTAGTCGCGGCGGATGCGGCCAACGAATACCTCGTCCTTACCCTCGGCATGGAGCGGCATGGGGTAACCATTCATAGATGGATTATCTATAACTACTACTCCCGACTGGTTGGACAGCACTTCGCGGACGTCGTTCTCATTAAAATCGCGTTCGAATTCGATATTGACACTCTCGCTATGGCCACCCGATACAGGCACTCGAACGGTGGTGGCGGTGACACGGATTGAATTGTCGCCCATGATCTTGCATGTTTCCAACGACATTTTCATTTCCTCCTTGGTGTAACCATTGTCCATGAATACATCAATATGCGGCAAAACGTTCATGTCTATGCGGTGAGGGTACACGTGATGTTCGTTACTGCCGGCACGCTGATCCATCATTTCCTTCACAGCCTTCTGGCCGGTTCCGCTCACAGACTGGTAAGTGCTAACCACCACGCGCTTAATGCCATATTTTTTATGGAGCGGCTGAAGCACCATTACCATCTGGATGGTGGAACAATTTGGATTTGCAATTATATAATCATTTGAAGTAAGTACATCCCCGTTAACCTCGGGCACGACCAACTTGATCTCTTCCTTCATGCGCCATGCCGAAGAATTATCCACGACCCTGCAACCAACTGCTGCAAACTGCGGCGCCAGTTCGAGGGAAGTGCTGCCACCTGCTGAGAACAATGCCAGAGCGGGCTTCATAGCAATAGCGGTCTCGGCAGACACAACACTGTATTCCTTGCCCTTATACGTCACCTTCTGCCCCACAGACTTAGCCGATGCAACGGGTATCAGTTCTGTCACAGGGAAATTACGTTCTTCGAGAATACTTAACATGGTACTGCCCACCAAGCCGGTGGCACCTACTACTGCTACTTTCATTAATTATTTGTTTTGAGGGCAAAAGTAGGTTGATTAGCGGAATTACCTGCTTCCGATATGTTACGTTCGGGCATTTTATACCGTTATAAACAATTTTAATAGCCAACTTTACATGTACATACATATATTTGCATCGTAAAACAATAAAAAACCTCAAAAACAATGAACATGACGAAATCAATTCTGGCAGCTGCATTACTATTTGCCACATCTGGCGTATTCGCACAATCTAAATGGAGCATTGACGCGAGCCACTCAAACGTGAAATTCTCTGTCGATCACCTGGTAGTATCTGAAGTAGAAGGTTACTTCAAGAAATTTGACGGGACGATCGATGCACCGGGTGCCGACTTCAACAATGCAACCATCAACTTCAATGTAGAAGTAGCCAGCATCAATACAGACAACGAAATGAGGGATAACCACCTGAAAGGTGATGATTTCTTCAATGCGGAGAAATTTCCTAAGATGACTTTCAAGAGCACTTCTTTCAAAAAAGGAAAGGGCAACAACTACGTTCTGGAAGGCGACCTGACCATTCGCGATGTGACGAAGAAAATGAAATTTGATGTTGTATATGGCGGTACAATGGTGGACCCATGGGGCAACACTAAAGCCGGCTTCAAAACAACAGGTAAGATCAGCCGCAAAGCGTTCAACCTGAAATGGAACACAATGACTGAAGCGGGTGGCGCAGTTGTAGGTGATGAAGTGACTTTGATCCTGAAAATGGAATTCGCAAAAGCGAAATAATACAATTCGGTTAGTTTAAGTAGAATGAATAAGACAACGGCACGGTTCTCCGTGCTGTTGTTGTTTAAGGTAAGTTCCTAATTTTGATATTATCATGGAAGTGACCAACAATAAAAAGGAATTCAGGTTTGAGGCCAAATTGCCAGACGGCGAATACATAACGTTGGGATACAGATGGCTGAAAGGCAGTATGGCTCTGATGCACACCCTGGTGCCTGCATCGGCAAGAGGCACAGGCATGGGCAAGGCGTTTGTAGCAGAAGTGCTCAAACAAGCCGACGAAAAAGGTCTGAAGGTGATACCTTATTGCTCTTTTGTAGCACAATACATCAAGGACCATCCGGAACTGAATGATCTGGTTGACGAAGCCTATCGCGAGAAATAGTTACTATTTTACGATGCGGAGCTTTGCAAAGTTCAGCATGATCTTTTTGGTGCCATGCGCCGAACCGAAATCTATCGCTGCAATACGGTTCTGGGACCCTCCCTCAAGTGACATGATCGTTCCGAAGCCAAACTTCTGATGCTCTACTTTCATGCCTACCTCAACAGCCGAAACGTCATCGGGAACAAAATCGGCAGACGGTGTGTGAGCTGCAGGCTTGGGTGCATTGAGTTTGTCGGCCAACTTTTTGAGCGACGGCATTTTATCAAATCCCTGCGGCAAGCCACTTTGCGCTGACGAAGACGGCGAGGGGCGGTTGCTCATACCCGTATAGGTTGCATCGATATGCATTGGCGGCACCTCTTTAATGAAACGACTGGGATCGTTCTGTACCAGACTGCCGAAACGATAACGGCTATTGGCGTAGGTGATCCATAATTTCTGCTTGGCCCGGGTAATGGCCACATAGAACAGGCGGCGCTCTTCTTCCAGATCGTTCCTGTCGTACATACTCATGGCACTGGGGAAGAGGTTCTCTTCCATGCCCACGAGAAATACGCACGGGAATTCAAGGCCTTTTGCCGCGTGTATGGTCATCAGCTTCACCGCATCAGCATCTTCGCCCTTGTCCTGATCGGCATCGGTGAGCAGGGTGATCTGCTGCAGATAACTGCCGAGGCTCTTATCGAGTAATTCGCCTTCTTCGTCGGGTGTTTCAGTGAACTCTTTGATAGAGTTGAGCAATTCCTGAACGTTTTCGTAACGCGCCACCCCTTCCACACTCTTATCGTCATACAACTCCTTTACCAGGCCGGTACGCTTGCCCACTGCAAATGCAACATCGTAAGCGTTCTCTTTTTCCAGCATAGTGCGGAAACTATTGATCATGTTTACGAAGTCGTCCGTGTTAGATGAACGAAGGCCATCAATGTCCGGGTTGGAGATGGTCTCCCAGAATGTTGTGTTCAGCTCATTCGCCCTGATAGTAATGCGATCGATACTTGTCTTTCCGATACCCCTGGCCGGATAGTTAATGATGCGTTTCAGGTTTTCTTCGTCCTGCGGATTTACGATGATCCGCAGGTATGCCAGATAGTCTTTGATCTCTTTGCGCTGGTAGAAAGATGTACCACCTACCAGTTTGTAAGGAATATTGAGACGGCGGAGGCTTTCCTCGAAAGAACGGCTTTGAGCATTGGTACGATACAGCACAACAAAGTCTTTGTTGGCATAGTGATTGCGCATCTGCTGTTCCTTTATGGCATCGGCAACAAACTTACCTTCGTCATTGTCTGTCATGGTGCGTACAAGGGTTATCTTCTCGCCCTCTGAATTATCGGTCCATAACTGTTTAGGGATCTGATTCTTATTGTTGCCTATCACATTGTTGGCAACGTTCAGAATAGTCTGCGTACTGCGGTAGTTCTGTTCCAGTTTTATGACACGAGCATCTTCATAGTCGTCCTGAAACTGAAGTATGTTCTGCACCGTGGCGCCACGAAATGAATAGATACTCTGAGCGTCATCGCCTACCACACAGATGTTCTCGTTGCGCGCGCCCAGCAATTTGATGATAGCGTACTGCGCCAGGTTCGTATCCTGATACTCATCGATAAGGATGTACTTGAAGCGGCCCTGGTACTTTGCAAGCGCGTCGGGGTAGTTTTTGAGCAACAGGTACATCTTGAAAAGCAGGTCATCAAAGTCCATAGCACCGTTTCTAAAACAGCGTTTAGCGTATGCATCATATATGTCGGCAATAAGCGGACGGTTGCCACGTGCATCCTCCTGTTGTATGTAAGTGTCTTTACGGTAGGTATCGGCGTCTATAAGACTGTTCTTTGCTGCAGAGATGCGGTTGTAGATGAAAGCAGGTTTGTAATGCTTGTCATCCAGGTTCATTTCTTTTACGATATTCTTGATGATGTTCTTGGCATCGTCGGTATCATAAATGGTGAAGTTATTGGGATAACCGAGTTTGTTGGCGTCTGCACGCAGGATCCGTGCAAATACGGAGTGAAAGGTGCCTATGTACAGATTACGTGCTTCGGTATTGCCAAGGGCTTTCTCCACACGCTCTTTCATTTCGGCTGCGGCTTTGTTGGTGAAGGTAAGCGCAAGGATATTGAACGCGTCAACGCCACAGTTCATGAGGTGGGCAATGCGTGTGGTGAGCACCTTTGTTTTTCCACTACCGGCGCCCGCCACAATCATCAATGGTCCGTCAACATGCAGAACAGCAGCAAGCTGCTGTTCGTTCAATCCCTCTAAGTATTTGTGCATGTGGCAAATTTACATCAGCGCACGTTAAAAGGAGATGTGCACCCGCAATAGCGTTCGTATTATTTATCAACATTACCCAAAAGCTAATGCACAAAAAAACGGGAGCAATTGCTCCCG
>JACSRV010000074.1 GCA_014879545.1 Chitinophagaceae bacterium
GCGTGGCGGGGGTGTGTTCGCTCATGACAGTTCGTCCAGTCATGTCGGCGATGGTAATATGGTCTATCTCATCGCTGGCGCTGACATTCAGCATTTCCGAAGCCGGGTTGGGAAAAATGGCTGCTTTGCTCTGTGCGATCTCCTCTACCGATACCGGTCCTGTACCCACCCGCACATTGTCCATGTTCAGCCATCCACCCAGTGCCGACCTGTATTCTATCTTCAACGTCACATTGGCAGAGGCTGAGTAAGCGTTCAGGTCTATGTTTTCAGTCCGCCAGTTGCCACTTGCAGGTGTGCCATAGGTCGATGTTATTGAGGTGGGGTTCATGATAGGGTCTGAAAAAGTTGCCAGTTGGGCACCACCTTTTTTATAGACTGTTGTGTAGGTGGCACCGCAATCGGTTGACGCCAGTACAGAAAGGGTGTCTGCGAAAAGCGTGTCCACGGTGAGGTAGGGCGGTGTGTAGCGGTGGTAGTTGTAGGCAACATCAAATGACATATAAGGGTTCGAGGCAGATGTAAGGTTCAGAACAGGCAGCAACATTTCGTCTTTGCGTTCTGCATTGTCAAACAGCAGGATGGTATTGAATGCAAACATGGAGGCATTCCCGGTTTTTTTCACCACGTCGTCCAGATCGAACTGTGCGTAAGCGTCACCCTGTTTCACGTGGGTCCAGTTGGCAGGAGGAAACGCTCCCTCGAACCCCTCTGTATATGGCAATGACACGCCTGATGGTTGTACCTGAATACTTGCTGCCGCGCTGTCGTTGCCAGTTATTGTGTCTGTGGCACCATTTATATCACCCACTGATACTGATAATGTAGATGTCCCTGCCGAGAGGCTAACTGTCGGTAGTGTGATGAATGTATGTCCATAAGATGGCAGGGTGCCGGTCCATGTGTGGCTCATGCTTCCGCTGCCGGTCGTGTAATTCAGGGTGATCGTATGGATGGTGTCGGTGCCTGTATTGCGCACCAGGCATTGAGCAGGCGCCGTTGTTGAGCATACTCTGGCGGGTACTACCGGCGTTACCACGTGTAGGTCTGCTCCTGCGGCCCGCGGCTCAGTTGCAAACGCCGGGAAATCGCTCATGTTGCTGAATGCCGGTATCGTATGTGCCATGGTGGGGTAGCGGTGCAGAATAACAGGGCAATCGTTTAGTATCAGATTCATGTATGCTGTGTCAATAGGCCCTGTATATAGTTGGTCGGTTCCACCATGTGTCATATACACGGGAATGTTCCTTGCGTTGGCGTAGTTGAATGGATAGGGCGTACCGTTGAGCGCCTGTTTCACGCCTTGTATTGCCGGGGTGTTCAGTAGCAGGGCTTTGAATTTGCTGTAGTTTTCCAGTCCGTAGCGCAGCGCGGCTCTGCCCCCTAACGAGAACCCTTGAAGGATGATTTCATTAGTGTCTATGTTGTAAAGCGACCTTGCATAATCAATGCTAGCCTGAACTATCGCCTCAGCACCGGTTGGGAAGTAGTAGTCTGCGTTACGTGAAGAGGCTTCCGGGCATACATAAATGGTATTGGGCATATTTGTATTCCATGCCAGCGTACCGATCAGTGCATTTCTGTAGTTGGTACATGTATCGCCCAGTCCGTGCAGGCACACCATGAGTTTGTGCGGCGTGCCTGCGGTGTAGGTTGTCGGCACATATACCGACATTGCCCGTGTTCCGCTCATAAACGTGATAGTGGTGTCGTAGCTGCCTGTTGTTTGAGCACTTGTTGTTTTGTTCATTGAAAGGCATAGCAGTAGCAACACTGTTGCCAGGTAGATCTGTGGTTTCATAAAACTTCTGGTTTTTAGTTATTGGTTTAAAAGATGGTATTGATCGGTTTTAATCGGTTTCTTCCAGTTCAAAAATGGCCTCAACGGTAGTGTTGAAGAATCGTGCAATTTTCAGTGAAAGTACGGTTGATGGTACAAAGCGAGCCGACTCTATTGAATGTATCGTTTGCTTCGACACCTTTACAGCCTCAGCCAGATCCGACTGGGTGATGTTCATTTTAGCCCTTTCCACTTTTATGGTATTCTTCATTTCTACGCAAAGATGGTTAAAGATAAAAGCATAGCGCCGGAAATTGCCAGATACACCAGCAGACTCCATTTGTTGCGCCCTATGTTTTTGAGGCGCTCGCCCAGGGTGCTTGTGTCATTGTACTCCCAAAGGTCATCAAAATACAACCCTATGTGAAACAGCAGCAGGTGCATCACTATCCCTATAGCCGCCATCATGAATAGTATTGATGCATCAAAAGGTTCGGTAGAGTGGCTCAGGGTCAGTGCCATGCCCATGATCACCGCTGTCTGCAGCATGTAGGCGATTTGTAATGATCTTAGTCGAATGGCTGTAGAGCGGTCGTCCTCTAGTTTTTCCTTGCTGTAAGCAATAGTGACCAGACCAAGTAATGCAACCCATTTAAAGAAGGCAAGGTGTTCATCGGCTGAGAAACGCGGTAGGGCCGCCCACGGGTGTATTTTTTCTGAAATAGTGAGTGCAAGGCCAATTGCCGAGATAATGATCCCCTTGATCTTGCCGTTGTAGTCATACATGACTTTCATTCCTTTCATGATCGTTAGCTTTTTATGATGATCAATTGTTTATTTATTTGGACATTCTTCCCCAGATTATCAGTGCTGCCAGAATGATCAGCGAGATAACTGTGCGCAGCAGAATATACTTTTTATTCCTGATGATGTTCTCTCTTGGGGTCATTGTGTCGTTATAGTCCCAATTCTCATCATTCCGCAATCCGTAGTTAAAGAGTGCTAGGTAAGAAATGACAGATGTAGCCGGGAAAGCCATCAGCAGCATGCCGATATACGGATAATCTTCCTTGCCGGCAGTTATCCCGATAAATGCTTCAGGAGCGATGAATGGGAACATCGATACATTTATCGAGAATGATAGCACCACTATACATGTGAAAATGAAGCCTTGCATCATTGCCTTCGCTCTGATGGCTTTTACCCGCTCGTCTTCTTCCTTCTCTTTGCACATCGCCAGATTGATGAGCCCCATAATGCCGATGAACAGACAGATCTGGAGATGGAATCCGAACGATAATTTTGGAAAGATGATCGACTCTGTGAGCAGTTCGGCTATTGCCAGCGAAAAGCCGGCTGCCGCCGTTATGATGGACACTTTTTTGTATTTGTGGTCCGCAAGTTTAAATGTACTGGTCATGATTATGGTTTTTAGACGAATATTTCATTGACAACACAAAAGTAAAGCATGGTTTACAAAAAGACAAGTAAACTTTACTTTTGTACAAACAAACTGTATAAAAATATACGCAACCTTTACTTGCTTTTGTCTCCTGAAACGCGCATTGGGACGCATTTTCACGGCACTAATTACATAAAGCCACCTGCTTCAGATATTTTTAAAAATATTTGAAGCAGGTGGCACAAATTGCTGGTTAGCGGTTCTTTTTCGGGGCAGATGGACCGCTAGTCGGAGCCTGATTTTTGCTTCTTCTCCAGCATTTCTACCAATCCGGCCACGTTGGTATGGTCCAGACGCTTACCTCTGATGATCTTTTTCTCGTCCAGCAGGTAGATAGAGGGTGTGACATAGACGTCATACTTGTCGTGCCAGTCACCTGTCCGTTGCGGGTCCCATGTGTTCATCCATTTCTTATCCAGCTTCTGTTCCTTCAGGAACTTATTTATAGTCGAATCTGGTTCCTCTGTAGCAACAGAATATACCTGTATACCTTTATGCTTCAAAACAGCCTCATACACGGAGTCAAGCAGTGGCACCTCGTGCCGGCAATGTCCGCAGGTGGGCGAGTAGAATACGACCATTGTATATTTTGCCTGTATGTCGTATAGTTTTTGTGTCTTTCCTGTGCGCACATCGGGCAGAGAAATAGGCGGCGCCATGTTGCCTAGTACGTTCGGCGCAATTTTTCTGGCCCGTTCGGTATATTTTTTCAATTCATCAGGTTTCAGCCAGAAGGCATCTCCCTTCATGTAATAGTTCTCCACAAGATGCACAAATACTTCATCAAGCCCCATCACTTTGCTGTTCTCTGCATATCGGGTCAGCCACCATAGCGTGTAGTGGAACATGTCCTTGGTTCCCTTTGTTCGTGCCAGCAGCATATCGGCTTCATGTTTCAGGCTATCGGGATACGGTACTACCAGCTTATTGAAGTACTCCTCAAGACGTGAGTCGTAGAGAGGCGTGTAGATCAGGCGGTCGTCTGTTAGGTCGAAACCATCCCAGTAGTGTGCTTTATACTGACGGTAAGCAAATGTAGAGTCCTTTGTTTTCCCATCAGCAAGGTAGTGGTCTCCATCTTGTATGACCGGTAACTCCATTGCCTTGAAGATCTTGGCGAGAAGCGTGCCGGGGTATTGGGCCGCATAATCCTCTCTGTACCGTTTTAATTTGTCTGCTGCTACCTTGGCTTTAGCGCGCACTTCCGCGGTGTCGCCGGCCGTTTTTGCCATTTCAAACTCTTTTCTGATCACCTCATCTCCCGCGCTGTAGGTATTCAGGTAGCGGACGTACGCCGCGAAGCGCGTATTCTCCGGAGAGCCCTTAAATTCTATGTCGTTCGGTATGGCATTCTTCGGAGCAACAATTGTAATGTCATCACCCTTGTTAAGCAACACTTCAAAATTCGTTAGCAGGTCCGATAGGTACACTATGTAGATCCCACCCGTAAAGTCCTCCGATGTACTGCGTAGTTCTGCGTTTCCACGTTTGTCAATTCTGGCTGAATCAGTCTTAAATATTGTAGGTCGTCCCTTACCATAATAGTGAGCCAGGTACACAACCGAGTCTGTAACGCCCGGCATTCGCAGAGAAATGTGGTATCCGTTCTTTGCATATACGGCATAGGTGTGGCATAGCAGCATTGCTGCTGCAAAAAGCATCTTCTTCATTGTTTGTTTGTTTTAATTGATGGCACCGCAGGTGCATGCCACCGTGGATGACGAATAGTGAAACAACCTGATCGAGTAATATTACTCTATAACGAGGTGCCCATCGGTATTACTTAACCTCAGGTCCTGGCGGTTTTTACGTTTGTTGCAGTCATGGTCGAACGCACCGGCCAATATTTCCCCTTTCTTCTCACCTGTCAGATAGCTGTACACTTCCTCTACCATGGATGGGCTCGATGCCGATGTCAACAATATCACTTCTCCGGTCGCCAGACTTCTGATCTCTATTTCCTTCACGCTCAGCGAGCAGTTCGCAGCAATCGGAGGGTTTTCATTGAATTTCAGTTCAGCTGTCTGGTCAGGTTCAAGCGTGCTGCTGGCCGATAGGTCTTTATGTGCTTTATTGGGGCATTTTACAGTCTGGCTCACGCACAGTACTATGGGGCAGGGAGTGCTGTTACGTACCTTTCCCGTCACCACCAGGCGTCTGCTGGTCTTGATCTCCGGTTCTTCCGCCTCTGCAGGGCCGGTCGCTTGCCTTTGCCCCGCCGGAGATTCTTGCATGGTATCCGGCGTAGCGACCTTTTGTGCTGCCAAAGTGAGGTGTGTATCTGTTTCCTGCTTCGTTTGCAACCACAGGATCGTTGAGACACAGGCGATGATTGCGATACCTGCGGCATAGGCCCACGTAGCTGAAAGCCTGCGGATCGGGCTCATTTTACCACGTAGCGTATTCCATTGTTCGTCTGCATCAAAGTCCGGCAATACTTCCTGTATCGTGGCATTTTCTGCAATGTCCTTCATCCTTTTTTCCGTATCACGTTTCATATCCCTGCATTTATGTTATTTGAATTATTTTCTCCTTCAGCAGTGCTCTTGCCCGATGCAGCTGTGTTTTCGAGGTGCTCTCAGAAATGTTGAGTGCTTCGCCTATTTCTTTGTGGGTCATGTCCTCAAACACATATAAGTTGAACACCGTTCGGCATCCGTCAGGCAGGGCGTGTATCATCTTCAGTAGATCTTTCATATTCAACGCTTCGTGTGCACCCTCATAGGTCCCCGCATATTCTTCGTGATGGTTTGACTGTGTCAGGAAATCTATCCTTCTCTTTCGCAGATGCATCAGGCACTGATTCACCATTATTGTGCGCAGCCATGCTTCTAAGCTCCCATTCCCAGTCCATACAAATCCGGATATACCCCTGAACGCATTCAGGAAACCATCCATCATCGCTTCCTGCGCATCTGTCGTCCTCGATAGGTAACGCAGGCAGATCAGCATCATAGCACCGGCATGCCGGGTGAATAGCTCTTTCTGTGCACCCGCACTATTCCTGCTGCACAAGTGCACAAGAGTTGCATCATCGGCTATATTGATCTGTTCGCTGTTCAAATGGCGGGTGTTTTGCAGCAGTTATCTATAGCATAGTTACCAATTTATATCCTTCATTGTTGCTACTGTGTTAATATAAATGCATGCAGCGGCGAAAGGGTTGCAATGCCCTGCCGGTTTTCTTTGATTTTTGTTAGCTTTAACAAAAACACCCGATCATGTCTTTCCGGTACCACGATCCGGCCTCTGTTCTCAGGCCCGCAAAACACATCACGTCTTTACAAGTATTGCACGATGGTGGTACCGATGGCGCATCGCTGGCCGTTGTTCATTGGGATGGATTGCCTCACCTTGCCATCAGGTGGAATGTTGCTTTCGCAGAGCGTGCAGAGAACAGCAAAGTGTACGGCGAGGTTATTTGTCATGGCTCCCCGGCACGCAACGGCCTGCCAACGTGGTTTATCCTGCCCCGTGAGTTATTCCATCCGGATCTGTTCTCAGCAGATTCAGATCAATACACACAATTGATCGCACAGGCCCGAACACTCGTTGGGCTGTAGCGAACAGGTGGTGTACATTAGTTTCCGGTACGGTTGTCATTAGTGGCACCCTTCATAGCCGCTCTTCTCAGTCGGTCATTTAACGCACTACCCAAGCCAGCCTCAGGGAACGTCTTCGCGAGTATCAATTCGTAGTTGCGTTCGTCCATTTCGTGCAGCGCTGCATACAGGTTGTGTGCCGCTGTTTCCCAGTCCTGTTCTTTACACAATATCCACTGATTGTCGGCGGTTACTCCGACAGCATAATTGCCATACGTAATAACCCCTATTCTGAAATGGTCATGGTCTCTTACAACTTGCTCAAGGTCATCGCATAGAATAAGCGGTGTTTTCGGGCTATAGTGAACCGCAGACATACCAGGCGCATGTATTTTTTTTCCCGCAAATACGGCAACGGCCCCTATCAGTTTTTCAATATGATCTTTCGGTATTGCGCCTTCCCGGTAAATGGTTGGCACGCTATCTGGGAATCCTATGATGGTAGATTCAATTCCTGCATCGCATGGTCCGCCGTCTAGTACGTACGGAATTTTCTCGCCCAACATTTTTTCCACGTGTCCCGCAGTTGTCGGACTGATATATCCAAACGGATTAGCACTTGGCGCCGCCAATGGTAAGTCTGTCAGACGTAGCAATTCAAGGGTTACAGGGTGATCAGGGATCCTTACTGCAACAAGCGGGCTGCCTGCCGTCACAATATCCGGTATAGACGAGTTGCGGGGCAGTAGCAACGTAAGCGGGCCGGGCGCAAAGCGGCTCAGAAGTACTTGAGCAGCAGGGGGCAGTTCGTTCGTGTACCGCGTAATTTGTTCTACATCTGCCACGTGAATGATGAGTGGGTTGTGCAGCGGACGTTGTTTCACCTCAAAAACCCTTGCCACTGCTTTTTCATCGAGCGCATTGGCTGCCAGGCCGTAAACTGTCTCTGTTGGTATAGCTACCGTCTCGCCTCGTAACAAGTATTCTGCGGCCAGTTGAATGTCTGTTCCTTTCATTGTCTTTTCTCCGATCGTTTAGGGGTTACACCAATCACAATACATTGCCGATTCTGTTTTTCGTCCATGTGGGAATCTACGCTCCTCTCTGTGCCCGCACCGTTGACACCCATACACAAATGACAGCGTACCTGCCGTAGGCGTCGCGCATTGCTCGCACGGCAGCCCTGACAATACGTCTTCCACATCAAAACCCGGTGTATTGCACAACGGACAGTTCCTCAGCATCGATTCAGCCAGTTTCTCTGTCGCCATGCCAATAACGCTCAAACGGGAAGGGTTGTGCATAGCGCGCATATCTGTCTCTATGTAGCATTCGCCGGTCGCGTCCAGATTTTCCTTAACCAGTCGTTCAAACTCATGGGTGCTTCTGATGCCTTTTTTCAACCATTGAGTTTCGCCCCTGCTGCGTCCTACTATCAGCCCGTGAGACGGGAATAGTGCTGCCGCTGAAAATGCATTGGCTTCTTCCCACGATCGGACTGTTTTGCCACTGAAGTTCGTGTTGGTAGACAGTTCTCTCACTTTTATCTCAAGACCAAGGTAGAGGTCAACCAGCACAAGAATCTCATCATCGCATTTTGCAAAGGGAATTGTCGGGTGTGGGCCGAAAGATCCCTCGCTCGCAAGAACCAATGTGGTTTCAGTTAATGCTGCCGCTGCCAGGCATTTCCTGCGGGCTACGGTCAGCGCGTCCGCTTCACGTTCTATCTCTCCGGTAAATGTGCCGAATATGTCAGTGTTAAACCCCTCGGCCACGGTCACAATTACACCGGTTGCCTCAGATAATATCGGGCCTATCACCTTTTCTTTTCCGTGCATGGTTGCAATCGTCAACTTCCGGCCGGCAAGTACATTCTTCATTATCTTTATCTCACTTCAATCAGGCAACAGGCGGAGCAAATTCGCTCCGCCTGATAGCTTGTTTTTATTTTGGTTAGTTTCTTACTGTCCTTGTGCTGCAGTGTAGCCGGGCTTACCATCAAACAGACAAAGATTTTCGGTTTTGATGATGTCCAGTCGCTTTAGGTGTATTTTCTGCAGCAGATCAACAACCACCTGATAACTGATACCTTGTTTCAACGCGTTAGTAAAGCGACAACGCCAATGGTCGGTACAGAATGTTTCCGGGAAGCCGTCAGGCCATACCTTAGTTCCCCTGTTGGTGATCATGCTTAGCTTCAATCCCGATTCGTTGAGGTCCGTAAGCAATGCGGCGAGTGCATTCGGGTCGCGGTCGTTATGGTGCAGGAACACATCCACTCCTATCAACTCTTTCACAGCAGGCACCGTCGGCGTGATCTTTATGTTGAACGTTGCAGTGCCGTTTGAGTAGTCAACTGCCTGAAATTTCTGTGGTGCCGTACCCAGACGCTCTATTACTGCATCGGCAAATTCCTGCGTCCCTACAAGGCTTTCTGATACTGATTGTTTGTAGATGTCACCGGTGTGTACGCCTTCTTCAATGGTGCGCAACCAGGCGTTGTGTATGCGTTCTGCCACGTCTGCCTGACCGATATGTACAAGCATTTGCACCGCCGCCAGCAGCAGACCCGATGGGTTTGCTTTGTTCTTGCCGGCCAGGTCGGGTGCAGAGCCATGTATTGCTTCAAACATCGCGAATCCCTCGCCTATGTTGGCACTGCCCGCCAATCCCACCGATCCTGTTATCTGTGCTGCTACATCGCTCAGTATGTCACCGTAGAGGTTCGGCATCACAATCACGTCAAATATCTCGGGTGTTTCTGCAAGGCGGGCCGCACCTATGTCCACTATGTAGTGTTCTTTCTCTATTTCAGGGTATTCCTGCCCTATCGTATCAAACGTTTTGTGGAAGAGGCCATCGGTCATCTTCATGATATTGTCTTTCGAGAAGCAGGTCACCTTCTTTCTGCCGTAAGCGCGTGCATACTCAAATGCATACCTTATGATCTTCTCAGTGCCCGGCCTCGAGATCAGTTTCAGGCACTGTACCACTTCGTCTGTCTGCTGGTGCTCAATGCCTGCATACAGGTCCTCTTCATTCTCGCGAACGATCACAACGTCCATTATCGGGTGCTTGGTCTGAATATATGGATGGTAAGAAACACATGGACGAACATTGGCGTATAGCCCCAGTACTTTACGGGTGGTCACGTTCAGACTTTTGTAACCACCGCCTTGTGGGGTAGTTATCGGAGCTTTAAGGAATACCCGAGTTTTTCTCAGCGAATCCCACGCCTCCTGACCAATGCCCGATGTGTTTCCGCTCAGGTACACTTTTTCGCCTATCTCTATCTCTTCAAAATCTATTCGTGCTCCCGCGGCTTTCAGCACCTTCATAGTTGCGGTCATTATCTCAGGACCTATCCCGTCGCCATAGGCAACTGTTACCGCTGTCTTTTTGCCCGTTACCGGCGCATGCATTGTTGCTGTTTGTTCTGCTGTGTTTGTCATAATTCTGATTTTATTTGTTTGATTATTGTTTTCTGTTCATTAGTTGTGTAAAAGATGTTGCACCATCATAGATCGGGCCATCAGTTCATTCATCTCCATTTCGTCATTTAGCCTCACCGGTGCGTGTGTACGTGCCTCTTCGGGGAATGTCAGTACACGCAATGCGCCCCTTACAGCGTTTTTTTTGAAAGCTGCCGGTTCAATGATTCCCGTATGGCGCAGCGGCCTGTTCGTGTCAGGTAGCAGATCCAGTACTTCGCCTAGTTCGCGGGTTACCGGGTGAGCTTTATAATTGGGATTGCTGAATCCTGTATTAGGCAAAAGGTTGATCTCGTTTACATAGGCGTTTCCCTGGTCATCGCATGCAATTTCCACAGTCACAGTGCCGGTCAGTCCGAGGGTTGAGGCTACATTCGCCGCCGATCGGCAACTCGCCAGCGCCCACTCCCGTTCCCCCTCATCATTGCACATTCGGTGGTCTGCATATATCCGGCTGTCAGTACTTATCATCAGTATCGGCGTGTGGCACGTTATCGTGTTATCTGATGTTCTTGTGACCGCTACAGACACAATTTTTCCCGCAGCAAATGCATGCGTTTTTTCCCTGCCGGAGTTGCTCAGTCTTTCCTTGTGTTTATTAGTTCTGAACGCCAGTGTTTGTATTGGGTTCAGCGTATCTCTCTGGTAGTTATGTGTCTCCTTTCGGTTATGGTCTGTTTCTTCCACGTTTGCCACTACTTCCCATCCCGTCACAGCCGGGATACCGTTTTCTTCAAGTATGTTAAGCAGGTATTCTTTATCCCGCATGATATCTATCACATCCGGGTCAGGGTAGATTTTAGTTCCTGATTTTTGAAGATTTCGTAGTAGGTCAGTGTTGCATTGTTCGTCCATGATGATCAGAGTTTCACATTCCTCGCCCTGTCTCAGGACGTTACTTCGGTCTCTTCCTTCGTTCCCTGTTGTCAGGACCACTATCGACATTCCGGCTGATTTCAT
>JACSRV010000150.1 GCA_014879545.1 Chitinophagaceae bacterium
GTATACCGGGTAATTTTTATTCATTTTTTATTTACAACTAATTCATTATCAGTTATTTGTGATCGTTTTACTTTTTTGAAAAACTGCGCATTAAATGACCTGTTTTGTGACCGGAATGGCCCCGCGGCGAGGTTGGGTAAACGCAGGAAAGGCCGAAAATCGCTTTATTTGACGTACCTTTGCATCCGCTTCCGAAAAATGGGAGGCAGGCAATACCAAAATGGCATTGCCATTTTTTCACAAAAGTTCTTTTAATGATTTTATTTTCTTCGTTCTCCCTTCGGGATGAACTGACGCAGGCTATTTCTGACCTTGGCTTCGAGACACCTACTCCTATCCAGCAAAAAGTAATACCAACTCTCCTTTCTGATCCCAAAGACATAATAGGGCTTGCGCAAACCGGAACCGGCAAAACTGCCGCATTCGGGCTGCCCTTACTCCACCACGTGGATATCGCACAAAAGCACGTACAGTGCCTCGTGCTCAGCCCGACCCGTGAGCTCTGTATGCAGATACAGGAAGAGCTCACCAAGTATGGAGCCTATATGCGCGGACTGCGCATAACGGCAGTGTATGGTGGCGTGCCGATAGGCGGCCAGATACGCGAACTGAAAACGCACCCCCAGGTGGTGGTGGCCACCCCCGGCAGGCTTATAGATCTGCTGGAGCGTAAGGCTATATCGCTGGACAATGTGAAGTATGTGACGCTGGATGAGGCGGATGAGATGCTGAACATGGGTTTCCGCGAGGATATAGACCTGATCCTGAAAAACACACCTTCCCGCGACTATACATGGCTTTTCAGTGCCACTATGAGCAACGAGGTGCGCGGCATTGCCAAGCGCTTCATGAAAGACTGGCAAGAGTTTTCGGTGGCAGCAGCCAATACTACCAACGAGAACATTGACCACCAATACTATGTGGCTCAACACCACAACCGTTTTGAAACACTGCGCCGTTTGCTGGACTTTACCCCCGGCATCTATGGTGTTATCTTTACCCGCACCAAGCAGGATGCGCAGGAGGTATCGGAAAAGCTGATGAAGATGGGCTACCACGTGAGCCCGCTGCACGGCGATATGGACCAGAAGATGCGCTCTAAAGTGATGGAACGCTTTAAGAGCAGGCAACTGCAGTGCATAGTGGCTACCGATGTGGCTGCGCGCGGTATAGATGTGAACGACATCACCCACGTTATCAACTACGAACTGCCAGACGACCCCGAAGTATATACCCACCGTAGCGGCCGCACAGCGCGTGCCGGCAAGAGCGGTATCTGTATGTCTATCGTATCGCCAAAGCAGATCTCTAATATCCGCCAGATAGAACGCCTTGTGAAGCAGAAGTTTCATAAAAGCGATATACCTGATGGCGCTGAGGTGGTGCGCAAGCGCCTGTTCTTCTACATGGAGCAGATAGCGACCGCACAGCCCCGTGCCGACTTTGCCAAACTGTATCGCGACAGCATGCACGAACAGTTTGCCGATGTGGACAAGGACGAACTGATACGCAAACTGATATGGCTGCAACTACGCGACACCATTGACGCCTACCAGGACGCCGATGACCTGAACGCCGGTTATGAACAGAAAGAAAGAGGCGCAGGCCGTGGCAACCGTTACAGCCGCATCTTCATCAATCTGGGCGAGAAGGACGGATTGAATACTCAAAAACTCATCCAGTTCATTACCGAATCGGTGGACATAGACAGCAACGTGATAGAGCGCGTTACCGTTCGTGACCTGAGCAGTTTCTTCAATGTGCCGGGCGATGCCGCAGAGTACATCATAGAGCACCTTTCTTCGAAGAAATTCAAAGGCCGCAAGGTGCGCCTTGAAGAAGCCGACCAGGGTCGTGGACCCGGTGGTGGCGGCGGAGGCGGCTACAAAGGCGGTGGCAAATCTCAGTCGGGCGGTGCCCGTTATTCGGGCGACGTGCGTGCCTATGGTAAGCGTGAGGGTCACAGTGGCGGCGGAGGCGGCTACAAAGGCAAGAAGAAATATTAGTAACCATTTTACCTCTTAGATAAGCGCGGGCGGACGAAAGTCTGTCCGCGCTTTTTCTCCCAGAGGCCGCCGGGGTCTTTCCTTAAATGCGGTCATTCATTAGCTTTGCAGTACAGTTCTCTCCCGGCACATATGTTCAATAAAATATCAGGCACGGTATTTATAGTAGACGATAATGACATGTTGTCTATGGCGCTTGAGGACTACATAACCGAAAAGACGCCACACAAGGTGCGTGTGTTTGCCACCGGCGAAGACTGCATCCGTCACCTGGACGATGGGCCGGATGTGGTGATACTGGATTACTACCTGAACTCGGTGAAACACACTGCAGCAGACGGATCGAAGATATTACAGGCCATCAAGCGGTTCAACCCGGGCATACACGTCATTATGCTATCGGGGCAGGATGCCTATGGCGCGGCGCTGCAGACCATAATGAAGGGTGCTGACAGCTACGTGATCAAAGACTCTGACGCATTCACAAAAGTGTTGAAGATACTGGAGGGGCTGCGCTGATGCGGGCACAAAACAAAACCGCCCCCGTTTCCGGAGGCGGCTGGTATCTTAGTGTAGCGCGGAATTATTCGCTTACTACTTCGAATTCGATCTCAACGATGTTTTCTTTACCGAAGTCGATGCTTGCTTTGTGTGTACCTGCTTCTTTCACTTCGTCCACTACAGATATGCGGCGACGATCGATCTCGTAACCTTTCTGCTCGCGGATAGCGCGTGCCAGCTGTATAGCAGTAACCGATCCGAAGATCTTGCCGCTAACACCGATCTTAGCACCCACTTTCACAGGGCTTGCTTTCAGTACTTCTGTAACGTTTGCTATTTCAGCCATCAGCTTAGCTTCTTTCTTAGCAAGCTGCTTGCGGCGCTCTTCCATGATCTTGGTGTTAGAGGCGCTCGCTTCGATAGCGTATTTCTGAGGTATCAGGTAGTTACGTGCATAGCCAGGCTTCACTTCTACCATTTCATGGGCTGCGCCCAGATTGTCAACGTCTTTTATGAGGATAACTTGCATGATTTTTCTACTTTAAAAGGTCAGTAACATAAGGTAAAATTGCCATCTGGCGTGCCTTCTTGATTGCCTGCGATACTTTGCGCTGGAACTTCAGGGAGTTGCCTGAAATGCGGCGAGGGAGCATCTTTCCTTGTTCGTTCAGGAATTTTTTCAGGAATTCGCCGTCTTTGTAATCAACGTAGCGGATACCCATTTTCTTGAAACGACAGTATTTTTTCTGGCGTTTTTCCACGCGCTGCGCGGTAAGGAATTTTATTTCGTTCTGTTTAGCCATTGTTCGGGATTTTATGCGTTTTCAGCGGTTAAGTTTTTACTGCGTTTCCTGAGGTTGTAAGCAACTGCAAACTTGTCGAGGCTGGTAACCATATGACGCATGATGTTCTCATCACGGTTCATCTGAACTTCCAGTTTCGCATTAACGTCTGTAGGAGCTGAATATTCGATAACCAGGTAAAGACCTGTGGTCTTTTTAGCTATCGGATAAGCCAGGGAGCGCAGGCCCCACGCATCTTCGTGAACAATTTCCCCGCCATTTGTCTTGATGAAGTCTGTGTACTTCTTCTGAGCAGTTTTGAAGTCATCCTCCGCGAGAACGGGGGTGAAGATGACCATCAGCTCATAATTCTGAACTTTCTTGTCTGTTGCCATAAATATGTTTTAGTTTATCCAATTGCCCGGCAGGAACGTTGGGTATCTTTCTGATGAATTGCAACAATGCTTTGAGACATTATTGTTTTTCACCATCCGGATAGCCGGGAAATTTGGGAGTGCAAAGGTAAGGCCTATTTTTATTCTGACCAAGAAAAATATAACTTTTCTTCTGCATCTGAATTTCGTGTGGTAAAATACAGATACTATTTTGCAACATCTTAACGTTAGCAGTATGTAACTTTATGTCTATCAATAATAAAGTGCTTTATGAGCAAGATAACAACCAACAACAACCCTGTCAGCACTATAATTGTATTGAAGCGTGTACTGAGCAAACTTCGCTCGCGGATACAGGCCTTGTTTGAGCCGGAAGAGGTGGAAGTGACATTTCTGGAGGAAGGCGACACCACTTCATACACCTACCGTGTTATAGAACATAAAAGGGCTGCGTGACCTTACTAAGGGCTCGTGCCCTGTTTTTTCGTAGTTTCATGTCGAATTACGCGGCATGCGCAGGATACTGACAGGAATATATTACTTCTTACCTATACAGCTACTGCTGCTGCATTTCAGGCGTTACCAGCTGTTGCTGGTGTTCTGGGGCATTCTGCTTCTGACCATTACCGGGAATTTCGCGGCCCACTTCGGGGCGTCGTCACTCTTTCTGGCCCCTGAATATCAGGGCGTTATCAGCTACGCCAGTATGTTCCTGCTGGGTAGCGCTTTCTGTGTATTCATGATGATGTGGCACATAACCACATTCATTATACACAGCAAACGCATCACATACATTGCCGCAACCCGGCACGCCTTTCTGCTGTATGCACTGAACAATGCCATCATTCCGCTTGCTTTCCTCATCTTTTATTCGGTGGTGTCGGTCCGGTATCAACTGCGTGAAGAACACTATACTGTAAAAGACATTGTATTGATGCAGGTGGGGTTTTATGTTGGATTCCTTGCGATACTGCTGCTTTCATTTGCTTACTTCTTCAGGGTGAGCAGGGATTACTTCAAGAGCACCTTTGCAAGATTTGCCAAACCTGCCTACACGTTGAAGGGTGCCATCCCGCGCGACGGACTGGACGAGGACCGCGACGAGATACAGGCCAGATCTCACCTCTCACTTAGGCTGCGGATCATTGCAAGCGATGGCAAACGGAAAGTACAGCCACGTATCGCGGGACTGGTGTTGCAGCGCCACCACCGCAATGTGGTGTTTGCCACCTTCGTGGCCTATGTGATACTGCTTATCCTTGGCATGTACATTGATAACCCCTGGTTGCGTATCCCCGCAGGAGCCGGCTTCCTGCTGTTGTTCGCCATCATGCTGGGACTGGTGGGCGCGTTCAAGTATTTCATGCGCAGCTGGGAGACCCTGGGGTGGATATCGTTTATCGTGCTACTGTCGGTGATGGTAAAGTACAAGGTATTTGACCTGAGGAGTATTGCGTACGGTCTGGACTACCACCAGTCGCTGGAGCAGGTGTATCACTACAGCACGTTGCGCAGCCTGTTCACACCGGTGCGCTATAACTCGGATGTGACGACAGAAAAATACCGGCTGGACAACTGGAAACATGCAGTGACCAACGATACCGGCAAACTGCCGCCACTTGTGGTTATTACTGTGAGCGGAGGCGGTACCCGTTCGGCCTACTGGACCTTCCGTACATTACAATATATAGATAGTGCAACGGGTGGGAAGCTTTTCAGGCACACGGTGTTGCTGACAGGGGCTTCGGGCGGTATGATAGGTGCCACTTACTGGCGCAACATACATGACGCGCACCAGCGGGGCGATATCAAAGATCCGTATGCGCCGCGCTACCAGGAGAATATTGGGAAGGACCTGCTGAACCCGATCGTGTTCTCATTTGCCTGCATTGACCTCATTTCTCCGTTTAACAAGATAACCGTTGCAGGGCATCGTTATTCTACCGACAGGGGCTACGCGATGGAGCGGGAACTTGCGCGCAACTCGGAAGGACTGCTGGACCGACCAATAGGATATTATGAACGACGCGAGTCGAGAGGCGAGATACCACAGCTTATTATTAATGGCACCATCATCAACGACGGACGGAAGCTGATGATCTGTAACCAGCCGATAGCCTACCTGACCCAACCCGAGTATTCGCTGCGGCTGCCATCGCCGCCAATAGACGCGGTGGACTATGGCGCATTCTTTCCGGAACAGAACACGGGCGAGTTGCGGCTGACATCGGCGCTACGCATGAATGCCACCTTCCCCTACATACTGCCGGTAGTGAAGCTGCCGTCGACCCCGCGTATGAACATTATGGATGCCGGTCTGCGCGATAACTTTGGGATACAGGTGGCCAGCCGCTACCTGCATGTGATGCGCCACTGGTTGAAGCAGAATGTGCGCGAGACGATATTTCTGGAAATACGCGATACCCGGGAAAACGATGTGAGCTCGAACACCGACCAATCAACACTGGGAAATATGGTGGCCGACCCGCTATTTGTAATTCAGAACAAATGGGAGGCGATACAATCTTATGGATATAACTATGTGAAGGATTTTTCACCCGCGTATGTGGATGACAAACTGAAACTGATAACGCTGCAATACATACCGAGGGAGTTCAAAAAATCGGCGGCGCTGAATTTTCACCTGACCCGTGAGGAAAAGGAAGACATATATGCGTCAATTGACCATCCGTATAACCAATCGGAGGTGACGCGGCTGATACAGGCGCTGAAGTGACGTGATATGTATTTTTTCAACAACCGACCAATAAGAGATAAATAGTTGGTCGATAAGATAAAAGAGACATCAAATTAAGAAATATCACAGGCGTTTTGATCCTATTCAACAAATTCTATTTTTTTCACAATATTTTTCTATCTTTGCCGCCTGAAAAAAGTGTAAGTTTATTTAAAATTTTGATGCAAATGTCTCATTTTACAGCTGAAAAGAAAGCAAATATTTTTAAAACACACGGTGGAAACGCTGCTAACACAGGATCTATCGAAGCACAGATAGCTATGCTTACAGAGCGTATCCAGCATATCTCTGCTCACCTCAAACAAAACAAAAAAGATTTCTCGAGCAATCGCGGTCTGATGCAGATGGTAGGCCGTCGTAAACGCCTCCTTCAATACCTGAGCCATAAGAATCTCGAATCTTATCGCGCATTGATAGAAAAACTCGGATTGCGTAAGTAATTACGGGCCGTTCAACTATTCCCAACTGCTCTTAGTTGGGAATTGTTGTTTTATGACTTTTCCCTTTTGCTACTGCCGCGGCATACATTCCATGAAGGAACTGTGTGTCGCTGTGCTGCGAAAAAGGGCTTTGAATTAACCATTTAATATCTGATGTATGATACCAAATCCCATTTCCGTGTCGTTGCGCACAGCCGACGGACGTGAAGTATCAATAGAGACGGGCAGGATGGCCCGTCAGGCCGATGGCGCCGTAGTAGTTCGCCAGGGCAACTGTATGATCCTTGCTACAGTAGTAGCCAACAAAGACCCGAAGCCGGGTCAGTCATTCTTCCCGCTTACAGTTGATTACCAGGAGAAGTTCGCATCTGCGGGCCGCATTCCGGGTTCTTTCTTCAAGCGTGAAGCACGTCTTAACGATTACGAGATTCTTACGTCTCGTCTGATAGACCGCGCACTGCGTCCGTTGTTCCCCGATGATTATTACTGCGACGTTCAGGTACTGGTGACACTCATCTCTTCTGATCCGGAGGTTATGCCTGATAGTCTGGCTTGTCTGGCCGCATCTGCCGCGCTTGCAGTGAGCGATGTGCCGATACAGGAAGTTATCTCTGAGGTGCGTGTTGCGCGCATCAACGGAGAATATGTAGTGAACCCTACTCGCAGCCGCATACCGGAAGCCGACATCAACATTATTGTTGCCGCTACCGAGAAGAACATCATGATGGTGGAAGGTGAAGGTAAGGAGTGTGATGAAGCCGGTCTGGTGAAAGCGATAGAAGTGGCACATGCCGCTATCCGCGAGCAGGTGAAACTGCAGCACGACCTGCGTGAGAAAGTGGGTGTAACCGGAAAACGCGAGTACACAAAACCATATACCAACCCTGAACTGGAAGCACGCATTGCCACCTATGGCACCAAGCTTATCTATGACGTGGCGAAGGCCGCGCTGGGCAAGCACGAGCGTAGCGATGCATTCAGCAAGATAAAAGAAGACTTCAAAGCATCTCTGGCAGAAGGAGAACTGAAAGAAGAAGATGCAGCATTGATAGGCACTTACTTCCACGACCTGGAAAAGAAAGTGATCCGCGAGATGATGCTGAACGAGCGCGTTCGTTTGGATGGCCGTGGCCTGGAAGACGTTCGTCCGCTGACGATTGAAACAGATCCGTTGCCTTCGCCGCACGGTTCTTCCCTCTTCACCCGTGGTGAGACACAGTCGCTCACTACAGTGACGCTGGGTACTGTGGATGATGAGCTGTTGCTGGAAACCGCACAGACATCAGACTACATGAAATTCATGCTGCATTACAACTTCCCTCCGTTCTCAACAGGCGAGGTGAAGATGATGCGCGGACAGAGCCGCCGCGAGGTAGGCCATGGCAACCTTGCTATGCGTTCTCTGAAGCAGATGATGCCTGCCGACTACCCGTACACTGTGCGTGTAGTATCAGACATCCTCGAATCTAACGGTTCTTCGTCTATGGCTACTGTATGTGCCGGTTCTCTGGCGCTTATGGATGCGGGTGTTCCTTTCCCTAAACACGTGAGTGGTGTAGCGATGGGTCTGATCTCAGGCGACAACAATAGGTTTGCTGTTCTGACCGACATCCTTGGCGATGAAGATCACCTGGGTGATATGGACTTCAAAGTAACAGGTACACGCGATGGTATCTGCGGTATCCAGATGGATATCAAGGTAGATGGCCTGAGCATGGAAATAATGATGCAGGCGCTTGAGCAGGCACGTCGTGGCCGTCTCCACATCCTGGATGCGATGTACAAGACCATTGAAGCACCACGTGCTGAACTGAAACCACACGCTCCACGCATCACGCAGATGAACATCGACCGCGAGTTCATAGGTGCTGTGATAGGCCCTGGTGGTAAGATCATTCAGGAAATGCAGCGTGAAACAGGCACTAAGATCAACATTGAAGAAGTGGGCAACGAAGGTGTTATCAAGATCTTCGCTACCGACAAAGAAAGTGTTGACAAAGCAGTTGCATGGATCAAGAGCATTGTGGCAATACCTGAAATCGGTGCTACCTACGAAGGTGTGGTGAAGAGCATTATGCCTTTCGGTGCGTTTGTAGAGTTCATGCCGGGCAAACAGGGCTTGCTGCACATCTCAGAAGTGAGCTGGAAGCGCCTTGAAACACTGGATGGTGTGCTTAAAGAAGGCGATACAGTGAAGATACAACTGACAGGTACAGACCCTAAAACGGGTAAACTGCGCCTGAGCCGTAAAGTGCTGATGCCGAAGCCTGAAGGTTATGTGGAGCCTGAAAAGCGCGAGCGCCGCGAAGGTGGCGATGATCGTCGTGGTGACCGTGGTGACCGTGGCGACCGCCGTGGTGGCAACGACCGCAGGGATGGTAACCGTGGCGACCGTGGTGGTAACCGCGACCGTGGCGACCGTCCACAGCGCGAACCACGCAACGAGAATTCCTCGAATGAATCAACAGAGCATTCTGCACCACAGCCATCGGCCGATGATGCTGATCTGGCACTGTAATTCCGACACAAATATCTATTTACAACATCCCGCCCCGCAAGGCGGGATGTTTTTTTATGCAAATCGGGAGATATATTACAGCCAAAAGACAGATATTTTGACGTTATTTGCATAATAATTGCAAATTCTCAAAAAATGATAATAGAATTTAGTCTGGGGAACTACCGCTCGTTTAATGAAATTCAGCGTATAAATTTCAGGGCTACCGGCCTTGTGTCGGAAGACAAAACCGTAGATGCCAATAATATCGCTGAAGTTTCTGGTCAGCGATTACTGAAAACTGTGGGGGTGTATGGAGCGAATGCCAGTGGTAAATCGAATTTGCTGAAGGGATTGCAGTTCTTTAAGCGCTTGATTGTGTCTTCTCTAGAAAATGAAACAGCTTTTAGTAATTGGTTTCAACCCAACAAGCAAGTTGATAGCCACTCAGATCATCTTGGATATTTTCAAATAATTTTACTTCTAAATGAACGAAAATATCGGTACGGGTTTACTCTGACAAATGATGGAATTGCGGCAGAATGGCTATATGGGACCGCAGAAAAAAATGAAACATTTTATTTCCAGCGAGTACTCAACGAGGTTAAAGTTAATAACGAGTATTTCCCCGAAGGTGTAAACATCCCGTACGAAACAAAACTGCGTCGAGACGCTTTGTTTCTAACCTTCTGCTCTTCGTACAATGGTGATATTTCTGGCTTAATTCGCGATTACTTTGTAGACAAGTTAAAGCTTGATATCGGATACGATTACAATAATCTTGAAACGAACCTTCTCGTCATGAGTGGTGCAAAGCAAACAGTCTTAGATTGGCTGAACGAAGCCTCACTAGCGTATAGCGACATCAATGTTAAGAAAGCTAGTTCTTTGACGAAATTTGACCTAAAGGGTAATATTGTTTCTCACAATAATCTGAATGCATCAATTGAAATGGGACAAGTCAAATTGAACAAGAACGTATATAACAAGGAGGGCCAAGTCGTTAATCAAATTACGATGGATTTGGAACAAGACGAGTCGGAGGGCACCCAAAAATACTACTCATACATTGGTCAGTTTTTCAATAAGTTCATTAACGGAGGCCTGTTTATTTCTGACGAGATAGACAGCAATTTCCACCCTGCACTGTTGCGAAAAATCATAGGCATGTTTAATAATCCAAAGATCAACAAAGCCAATGCGCAACTGCTGTTCACCAGTCATGACACCAACCTGATGAGCCCTGAAATAATGCGCAGGGATCAGTTCTATTTTACTGAAAAATCACCGACAGACGCTACAGTTCTTTACTCGCTTGCTGACCTGAAGGGGATCCGCAACAATGCCGACTTTGCCAAACAATATTTGGCGGGGTACTATGGCGCGTTGCCGGTTCTCGGAAAATATATTGAAGAACAAAGTAACCCTGAATAAGCGCTATGACAATGGAACCATGGAACCTGCGGGTTGACGACAGCAGAAAGGAAGACACCGTAGCCACTTTCATCATTTTTTGTGAAGATGAAGTAAGTGAACCGATTTACCTGCGTAGTTTCTCTGTGCCTGGAAAGGTAAAAATTACTGCAGTGGCGGACCAAAAGCAGAATTGGGTAAATCTCAGTAATGCAATTGCAGATTGCATTAAGAACGACCTATTGGAACCCTACAATGGTTCATACCGGATAAAAGCTGGGACTACAACTAATATTTGGAGTGCTTATGATCGGGATATGGAGAACGAAATTGTCGATGAATATGTGACTACTAAAGATAGTATCTTCTCTACTGCTATACAGACATCAAATAACATAGGAATAAAAGTCGCTTGGAGCAATGATGCATTTGAGCTTTGGATATTGCTTCATTTTGAATCGGTACCACATGGCACGCGGCTACATAGAAACTACATATATCGACGGCTGACGCAAATCATGAAGTCAATTCCAAATCAATCTCAGGAGATGAGCCGCATTACCGGTAGTGCCGCCTTCGACTACAAAATACATTTTAAAAAACGGACGAATTTCACATTACACGTTCTACCTCTTCTCACACCTGAACGACGAAATGTAGCAATAGCGAATGCTATTTCTCTCGAAATTTATTTCAACGAACATACATTGTACCATGAACGCAACCCATGTACTATGGTGCATCACCTTGTGAAGGAACTGACTGCATTTCAGTAAACTATCCCAGTTTTTAATCCGACATTTGCAAAAATCTGCATAGCATGCCCGCAAGGTTTTATGAGCAGGAAGTGAAGTCTGCACTCAAAGACAAACGTAAACTTTCCGCATTTCTGGATAGTCTGGTAACGAAGTACAGGAAAGGCACCCGCAAGAGCGACCTTACCTATATCTTTTGCAGCGACGAACACCTGCTGCAAATGAATCAGCAGTTTCTGCAGCACGATACATTCACAGACATCATCACTTTCGATCTGTCGGAAGGAGATGAAGTGCTGACGGGTGAGATATACATAAGCGTGGACAGGGTGAAGGAGAACGCGGAGAAATTCGGCACGTCGTACAAGGATGAGCTGCACCGGGTTATCTTTCACGGGGCATTGCACCTGTGCGGATTCAAAGACAAAAAAACAGCCGACAAGGCCATGATGCGCGCCAAGGAAGACGAGAGCATTGCGGCATACAACAAAGCACTGGCAAAATGAATATAGAGACACTTTACGAAGACAATGACCTGATAGTGGTGAACAAACCTGCCGGGATGCTGGTGGTGCCCGATCGCTTTAATAGCGACCTGCCCAGCCTGGGCAAGCAGGTAGAGAAGAAGATAGGACAGCGTATATGGGTGGTACACCGCCTGGACCGCGACACGAGCGGGGTGATCTGCTTTGCGAAGAACGAGGAAACACACCGCTACCTTTCTATCTGCTTTCAGGAGCGTGATGTAAATAAATTCTATGCCGCGCTGGTGGTGGGTGTGGTGATACCGGAATCGGGCAGGATAGAGAATTACCTTACCGAACACCCGGCAGGCAATGGCCGCATGATGGTGGCCAAGCGTGGCAAGCTGGCCGTGACCGACTACAAGGTAGTGGAGCAATGGCCGCTGTATGCACTGATGCAGTTTCAGATACACACAGGCCGCACACACCAGATACGTGTGCACATGCGTTCGATAGGTCATCCGATAGTTTGCGACGAGGTGTATGGAGACGGCAAACCGTTCAAGCTATCGGCTATAAAGAGAAAATACAAACTGTCTGAAAAAGAAGAGGAAGAAAAACCACTGATGAGCAGGCTGGCCCTGCACGCCTACAAGCTGGAGTTCCATAAAGAGGATGGCACACCTGTGTCGGTAGAAGCCCCGTTGCCAAAGGATATTGCCGCATGCGTAAAACAGCTGAACAAATGGTGTCCTCCCGCCAACACACAAGACTAAATATAGCAGCCATTGCAGCGCTGCTGTTACTCACCGCGTTCTCGGTACCGAAGCGCGATGGCAAGTATAGGCTATACAAGATGTATCACCGCTACCATGGTCACTGGCAGCGGTCGGTGCGTTTCATACAGCAGACCGAACGGTTCATCAGTGATACCGTAACGACAAAAGAAACGTGGTACGAGACCATCGTCTATCCACATTCGTTCCGCATAGACCTCGGCGAACCGGACCAGCGCAACTGCGTGATCTATCGCAACGACTCGGCCTATGTTTTCAGAAAGGGAACATTGTCAAGATCGAGGGTGGACAGCAACGAACTGCTTTATCTGCTGGGCGGCATGTATCATGCAAGCAGCTTCAAGGAAATCACCACACGCCTCTCTGCCATGCATTACGACCTGAGCAAAAGCTACTACACCCGCTGGAGGGGTCGAGACATATATGTGATAGGGGCTGCCGGCATTGGCGACAGGGTCAATCAGTTTTGGGTGGACTCGAAGCATTACCGCATTGTACGCATCCTCAAATTTGACAACGGTGCACCTGAAGAGATCATTTTAGAGGGGCACAAGCGCCTTGGGCACAAAAAGTGGACCGAGACAAGGGTAGCTTTCTATAAAAGCGGGAAGTTGTTGCAGCGGGAGACCTATACAGAGATCGTGGCTAATGATGAGATAGACGAGCGCATCTTCGATCCTGCGGCACCGTGGCAATGGCATTGGTTCACCCCTGCCAACGATGCAAAATAAAGGGAATCTTAATTCTTATGCCGCAGGTGCTCCACACCGCCGATTGCGTGTTTCTCAATCGTTTTGTTTTCTACCTTTGCGCCCATGCGGCGTCTTGCTTCCGTTTTATTACGTTCGTTCCTACAGGGTTTGATACTCGTGAGCCCGATAGTCATTACAGCCTATCTGCTCTACAAGATATTTACCGGTGTAGATAGTCTTATCCCATCAGTGCCTACCGGCCTGGGCTTTCTGCTCATTATTGGTATTGTCACTGTTATCGGATACTGGGGCACCCGTTTCTTTGTGGGCCGTTGGCTGTTCGACGCGTTCTCGTACCTCATGACCCACACACCGGGCGTCAAGTATATCTACTCCTCCATCCGTGATGTGCTTACCTCGTTTGTGGGCGACAAAAAACGATTCAACGAAGCCGTGTGGGTGCGGGTGGGCAAAGACCCCGAGGTATGGCGCATAGGCTTCCTGACGCAGGACGACATGGGCCCGCTGGGCATGGAGGGCAAGGTTGCAGTGTACCTGCCGCACTCCTACGCCATTTCGGGCTGGGTGATAGTGACCGAAAAAAACAACATAAAGCCGGTAGATAAGATGAATGCCGGTGAGGCAATGAAGTTTGCGGTGAGCGGTGGTATCACAACAGTAGAAGAGCCTGAAAACAATGGAAAGGAAACTCAACTTTAATGCCGGACCGGCGGAACTGCCCGGTGAGGTGCTGCACGAACTGGTAAAAGCCACGAGCAATTACAAACGCACGGGCATGTCGATAGTGGAGATACCCCACCGCGGCCCCGAATTTTCAGAGATACTCGAAGAAAGCAAGGCACTGGTGCGTAAGTTGTGCGGCCTGAGCGAACAATACGAAGTTTTGTGGCTGCATGGCGGCGGCAGGATGCAGTTCTGCATGGTGCCCATGAACTTCCTGTCTAACGGAAAAACGGCCGCTTACATAGACAGTGGCCAATGGTCGAAAGAAGCCATTGAACACGCACGGTATTATGGTGCGGCTACCATAGTATCGTCATCAAAAGATGACCGGTATGACCGACTACCTGACTGGCCAACAGAATTGCCAGACGAGACGGCCTACCTGCATATCACCACCAACAACACCATCTATGGTACGCAGTGGCACGACATACCCGCCACTACCGTACCGCTGATAGCTGACATGAGTAGCGACATACTGAGCCGCGAACACAACTATCACCGTTACTCTATGTTCTATGCCACGGCGCAGAAAAACCTGGGTGTGGCCGGAGTGGCCCTGGCGGTAGTGCATAAGAGTATGCTGGACAAGATAGTGCGCCCCGTGCCGCCCATAATGAGCTACATAGAACAGGCGCGCCAGAACTCGGTGGTGAACACTGCCAATGTGCATGGCATCTATGCGGCGCTGCTGATGCTGCGCTGGATAAACGAACGCGGCATTGTGAATATAGAGCGCGACAACCGCAAGAAAGCAGCAATACTCTATGATCTGCTGGACAATAGCCGCGTCTTCAAACCCTATGTTGCCGACAAACCCCATCGCAGTATGATGAATGTATGCTTCACCGCGGCAACGCCTGAACTGGAGCAACAGTTTATGACACTGGCCGAACGCAACAATATAACGGGTATTGCAGGGCACCGCACAGCAGGCGGTTTCAGGGTATCTATTTACAATGCCATCACTATAGATGCGGTGGCAACCCTTGCCGATCTGATGCACCAATTTGAGCGCACAGCATAACAATTACAGATCGTAGGCTTCGCCTTGTACCGATACTATTACATTGGGGAATATCGCCGCGGCCTCTTCTCTGAAGGCGTCTAGCTCTTTATACTTGGAAGAGAAGTGCCCCAGCAACAACTGACCTGCACCGGCCTTCAACGCCATTGCAGCGGCCTGCGCAGCAGTGCTGTGAAAACGTGCCTCGGCCTTCTCACGGTCGTCATTGAGGTAGGTGCTCTCGTGATAGATCATATCGGCACCGGAGATAAATGGCAGGATCGTCTCGGTATAAAGTGTATCGGTGCAGTAAGCATACTTGCGGGGGCGCGGTCCCACATCGGTCACCCATTCGTTCTTCACCACAGTGCCATCGGGCAGCACATGGTCCATGCCCTG
Source organism: Chitinophagaceae bacterium (assembly GCA_014879545.1). Lineage (GTDB taxonomy): Bacteria > Bacteroidota > Bacteroidia > Chitinophagales > Chitinophagaceae > Nemorincola. Next base: position 15,650 of record JACSRV010000150.1, read on the forward strand.
CTTCAGCGGTTCAAAATCTTCGGGGGCTATACCATATTCGCTGCATTTTTCGGGCAGTATCCTGCGACCGCGTGTCTTCATCTCCACCACAAAGCCGTGGCACTCTATGCCGTGCTGCACCGGGAACGACGTAACAGTGAATGCCTGTGTATCCGCGATCATTGTTGCCTCCTCGGGCAGGGGATGAAAATGCAAGTCGTACTTCAGTATTGTATTGGCAGCCTGCAGTATGAGATCAAGTATTGGCTGCAACGTGGCCGGCCCATACAGGTGCAATGGCGCAGTGCGGCCCAGCAGGCTCATACTGTTGATGAGGCCGGGCAGACCAAAATAATGGTCGCCATGCATGTGACTGATGAAGACGTGGTTAAAATTCTTCCACTTCACCCCATAACGCTGCATCTGCATTTGTGTGCCCTCGCCGCAATCAAACAGCAACACTTCTCCATACACGGTCACCGTTTGTGCCGTAGGATGCCTGCCAAATGCGGGCAGTGCCGAATTGTTGCCGAGAATGGTAACACGCATGTGGTACAAATGTAGTCAAGGAGGGGGAATGTGCAAGGAGGCATGGGGATAACAGGAACGGCTAGTACACTCGGAAACTCAATATTCCAAAACACAACATATGAGTGCACTATTACAACAAAAGAAAATCAAAATTGTATCTTGTCAAGAATTTCTGAGCACCTCTGAATAACCTCCAATTATGGACCGCGTAAGATATTGTTATCCATTTGACTTATAAATCAAATTGTCTACTCACCGAAAATATTAAGCCGTGCAACTAAACAAAAAGTTCATTGAAGAACTCCATCAAAAACTAACATTTGGAAATACAAGGTCAATACTCATAAATGCCCTTCCAGGAAGACACGCTACAAGGCTTGGATTGGCTGACCTAAATTTAGTGAAAGACAATTTAGCTGCGACATTTATTGAAGGGCTAACGAACAATAAGAAATCATCAATTACAGTAAGTATTGACTTTGACAAAATCGAGGAAACAATCAAGCAAAAACTCGCCAAAATCGGCAAGCGACTTGACTCGATTAAATACGAAAATGATGACATTTATAAAGAAACGGGCGTTTCAACATTTGGCTTTGGCTACCCGCTTCTATACTCGAAACACCCTAAAGACAGTAGCAAGGCTATTCTAGCCCCACTATTCATATTTCGTTTGGAAATTCAGCAATCTCAAAAAAGAAACAACGAATGGCTGATTCATAAAAGGGAAGATGCGGAGATACGATTGAATGAGAGTCTGGTATCATTTTTTGAAAGTGAGGGAAAAATCAAACTACCGAAAAATCCAGAGGAAAGCTTAGAAGACGGCATTCTCACATTGGAAGAAATAACCGAATACTGCAATTCATTACTACGCCAACTAAACAGTTCAAACACAGACTTAACTATTGACACACTAGAACAGCTACCAGAGAAAATTTTAATTGGCGAATCTCAATTCCAGAATACCAGAGTTTTGAATTCCGGCGTATTTGGAATTTATAAGAACCAAAAGCAGAATATCATCAAGGATCTTGAAAACCTACTTTCTAATACAGAACTATTAGAAGACGAAAGCAACTTGTTCAAGTCTGATTGGCGAGCATTGCACAGTCCTATGCCCACCGACCCAAGTCAAAATGGAGTACTACAGTCTCTACATCACCACAACAACATTATCATTCAGGGACCTCCGGGTACAGGGAAAAGCCAAACACTCACTGCGCTTATTACCTCTGCTCTCGCAAATGACAAGAAAATCCTCGTTGTTTGCGAAAAGCGAACCGCACTTGACGTACTATGCGAGAAATTAACGGATCTTCTTCCTGAAATTAAGCCAGCAATTGCAATAATAGAGGATGTTGTAGCCGACAGGGCAATTATCGTTCAAAATGTGAGGAATAGAGCCGCATCAGTTCTTCACGAAATACACAATAGCGACCTATCTTCTATTCATGAGATTAGGCGCTTTGAAGATGGTGCGCAAAAAATAACAAATCAATATTCTGAACTTAAAAAAGAGCTCTGGCAAACAAAACGTTGGAAAGACTTAGTAGGTTTAAAGAACAAAGGGACAAGAACACTATCACCTGACGATAGTACTATCCATGTACTGTGTAAGTCCTTTGAAAATGAAGTTTTTCAAGATATTGATCTCGATGAAATTCTCGAACTTATCTCAACGGCCGAAGAACTTCACAAAGCAGTAAATAACTACAAAACCGAGTTAGACAATACGCTCAATCGGGTAACCCTTGCGAAATTTTCAAACGTAATTCAATTCTCAGCTCACATCACACGACTACAGTCGGACTTACGTGCAGTAAAAGCGAATGTAGAAAGGGCATTAATTGAACTGGAAAATGGCTTTAGAATCAAATACACTAATGAAATTGATGATCAACTAAGGAAAATCGAAAAAGTTATTGACATAATTAAAAGTCGCTCGCTAACCGAAATTGAAAACCCCTCAATAAAGACACGTTTTCTTTCGATCTTTAGTTCATTTCATAAACAAACACTCACCCTCTCCCGACAAGCAAAAATTGAATTAGAAGCAATTCGCGCACTTGATTCTTCTCTCCCTTCAAGCAGTTTTTCGTTTGATAAAATTGAAAAAGTGCATAGTGACGTCCTGAACAATAAAGTGACTATTGTAAACAAAATGACTGAAGAATCTGTCAAGAAGCAAAATTTTGACAGTTCTGGTTCTAGCGCATTAGTTCAACTTAAAAACCAGCTCATTGAAATTGGGAATGAAATAAATCTTCTCGTTTTATTAAATGAGTCTAAGATTACTTTCGATAATGTATACAAGACGTATGGCGATATTTTAAAATCAATTGACATTTTTGGAGAATTAGCAAAGCGGAAATCTCAAATTGAGCACTATTTCGATTGGTGTAAGCTTTACGACAGCTCCCAGAGCTCAAACCAGAAGATTATAGACGACTTTATAGCACTTGATAGTAGCAATTGGAGGGATTTGTTGCTCCTGGCTTGGTATGAGCACATATTGATAAGCAATTACGAAAACGAGAAATACCCAACGCACGACAGAATCCTTGGAACTCTGATAGATCTCCAGCCAACAATTCAAAAGAACTTATTGAAGACGATTTCCTCAAAAATCAAACAGCTTCAATATGATGGAATGCGAATGCTAAAACAAAAAAACCTAGAAGTAAATCAGTTATATAACTTAAGAGGATCCAAAGGAAGTACAAGAAATTCTCTTAGACGAATTATTCAGACAGATGTGAAAAGCTTCACTTGTTTCTTCCCAGTCGTCATGGTTAACCCCGACACTTGCAGCACACTTCTCCCTCTCCAGCGAAATCTATTTGATCTTGTGATTTTCGATGAGGCAAGTCAATTGCGATTAGAAGATACTTTCACAGCACTACTTAGGGGACGGCAAGTCGTTATTTCCGGAGACAGCATGCAGATGCCTCCATCAAACTATTTTTCGGGAGAACGGCAGTCATTGGACGATGATGAGTTGGATGATGAAACAGTTGACCAAATGGAAATGGCCGCAAAAGAGTCTTTACTTGAGTTCGGTATTGACAACGGTTTCACACAGACATATCTGGACATGCACTATCGCTCTAAACATCCAGCTTTGATTAACTTCTCAAATGCATGTTTTTATCACGGTCGGCTTATTCCAATGCCAGAGAGAAAACCAATTAGAGCAATACAATACTTGCATGTTGACGGACTGTACGAAGAAAGTCGAAATGAAACGGAAGCAAAGATGATAATTAAGATTCTTCGTGAGGAACTAAGCACCGATCACTCCGTGGGAATTGCAACTTTTAACATCCAACAACGGAACCTCATTCTAGGCTTAATACGTGAAGAACGCTTAACTGATTCGGAATTTGACACAAAGATTTCATCATGGGAAAACATGCATGAATCCATTTTTGTTAAAAATCTTGAGAATATTCAAGGGGACGAGAGGGACATTATTCTGATTTCTACAACCTTCGGTATTCGCCGCGACCGCAAGTTTATAATGAACTTTGGCCCTATCGGGCAAAAAAACGGACACAGGCTATTGAACGTAATTATTACTCGATCAAAACAGAAAATGTACGTAGTAACTTCGATACCGGAGGAAAAGCAAGGGGAGTGGATAAATCGATTAGCAACATCAAAAACAGTTAATGGCACTAGCGGGCTACTCGCATTCCTGGCTTATAGCAAAGCTGTTTCAAGCGGTAATGTTGAATTATCAATAAGTATACTAGAAACAATAACGAAGCAACTGGCAAACACACCAACTACTCTTAACGAACGTGAACTTAAATTCACTGAATCTCCTTTTGAAGAAGAAGTGTACTCTTTACTAAAAGAGGCAGTTGGCTCTGAAAGAATTTTGCTACAACACAAATGTGGAGGTTTTAGAATTGATATGGTAATTTTGCCATTGAATCCTGCTAATCCGAAGAAACTTGCAGTTGAATGTGATGGTGCAGCCTACCACTCGTCGCCAATTGCTTGGCACAACGATATTTTCAGACAGCAACAACTTGAACAACACAATTTTGTCTTCCATAGAATTTGGTCTACCAATTGGTGGAGAAATCCATCCGATGAGTTTACCGCCCTATTAGATGCAATTAATCGTCTTGGGTAACATAATATAAGGGACTAACCAAACATATATTACCCTACTTCCCGTAATACTGCAATCGTAACTGGTCGCCATCAAATTCGCCGTAGCTGTCGTAGCGGATCCAGTCGCCGAGGTTCACGTAGAGGCTGTTGGCAGAGAGCGGGAATTCTATGGCTATGTGGCGGTGGCCGAATACGAAGTAGTCGTAATGGTGGTGCTTCAGTGTTTCGAGGCAGAACTGCACCAGCATTTCTCTGTCGGGCCCAAGAAATTCTTTCTCAGGTATGTCGGCATGCTTGGGGCCCAGACGGCTGAACCAGCCTGCCAGTCCCACACCGGTATCGGGGTGCACACGGCGGTACAACCATTGCGAGAGCGGACTGCGCAAAACGGTCTTCAATATCTTGTAGCCTGTATCGCCGGGGCCCAGGCCGTCGCCATGAGCGATGAAAAACTTCTTGCCGTTCACCTCTCGTGTTATGGGGCCGTGGTGCACCGGTATACCGAATTCGGTATGGAAGTAATCGAGCATCCACAGGTCGTGATTACCGGTGAACACCTCTATGTGCAGGCCCTTGTCGCGCAGCTCGGCTATCTTGCCCAGAAAGCGGGTGAAGCCACGCGGCACTACGTTCTTGTATTCGAACCAGGTATCAAAAAGGTCGCCTACCAGAAATATCTGCTCGGCAGTGGGGGCTATCTCATCCAGCCAGCGGCATATGCGCTTTTCGCGCTCGGTGCTGGAGGCGCGGTCGGGTATGCCGAAGTGAAAATCGGAAGCGAAGTATATTTTCTTACCTGCGGGTAGCTGCATGAATGAGCAAAGATACTATTTGAGAAGGGGAAGCCCAACTACAGGGCAAGACAGACCTATTTCTTGCGCAGGGTGGCCTTTTCTACACGCAGCCCCACGTGCAGCACATCGGGCAGGGGATTGATGCGCATATTCTGCTCCAGCGTTACCTCGTAGGTGCCGGGGCGGTTCAGGTTCACCGAATCGCCGAGGGAAATGGGCATGCGCTGTTCGTATATCTCGCCCATGCCACGACCCAGCCAGCGGCCGCTTGCCTCCGCCAGGTCTATGTTGATGCGTGCCTTGGTGGCGGTGGTGTCGCCGGGCGTTTTTATGTACATCCACATCCAGATGTTGTTGTATGGATATGCCTGTGTATGACGGATAATGAAGTAGGGCTGGTACTGAGCCGTAGAGTCGGTGATGGTGAAAGTGAATTTTGGTTTGTAGTTGTAGTTCCAGGCATTGCCGGGTATGGCCTTCTGATCCTGATAATGAGGAGCAGGCATGCAGGCGGCCATGCAGCAGGTGAGTGTAATGAAGAGTATGAAACGGGAAAGGCGCATTGCTACAAAATTAAGAACGACCGGGTTTCAAAGTGCATCTGAAAGCGCCGGTCGTTCTTTTTCTATTCTTTTATTGATGTTGTTGTTTGTTACTACTAGATACCTACCATCAGCGGCATGAGCAGCATCATCAGGTCTTCGTTGTCAGTTTTATCAACCGAGCGGAAGATACCCGCGCGCGATGGTGTGCTGAGCTCCAGCACCACTTCTTCGCCGTCCAGGTTGTTCACTATCTCCACCATCAGTTTGGCGTTGAAGGCTATCTTCATATCCTCGCCGCTGTAGTTGCACGTAAGTGTTTCCTTTCCTTCGTAAGAGAAGTCGATATCCTGAGCTGAGATATTGAGGCTGTTGCCATTGATATCGAGCAGCACCTGATTGGTTGTTTTATTCGCGAAGATGTTCACGCGGCGCAGTGCGCTGGCGAAATCGGCACGGTTGATGGTAAGGCGGTAAGGATTGTCTACCGGAATAACCGCGCGATAATCGGGGAAGCGTGCATCGATGAGACGACAGCTCAGGCTCACGTGTTCTCCTTTTACGAAGAGGTGGCTGCTGTTGTATGCGAGGGTCAGTACAGACTCGTCTGTAGGCAGTGTGCCGCGCAGCTGCTGCAATGGCTTCTTTGGTACTACAAAACCACCGGCTGCAGGGCAGCTGATGTCGCTACGGCGCAGCTGCACCAGGCGGTGCGCATCGGTAGATACAAAGCCCAGACCGTCTTTAGCCATCTCGAAATATACACCGGTCATAGCGGGGCGCAGCGTATCGCCACTTACCGCGAACAGTGTTTTGTTGATGCTTTCGATCAAGGCTATTGAAGGCATTGTGAACTCAGTAGTATCGCCGGGAGCCGGTTCTTTAGGGAAGTCGTCGGCCTTCTCGCCCACAATGCGGTATTTACCCGAATTGCTGGACATGTCGATAGACAGGTCGGTCTCGGAGATGATGAAAGTAACCGGCTGTTCAGGCAGGTTTTTCAGGTATTCGAGAATGATCTTGGAAGGGATACAGATACGACCCGATCCTTCCGCGTCGTTTACCTGCATCTGCACCCGCATCATTGTTTCCAGATCGGTAGCGGTGAGCGTGAGCGTGTTGCCGCGCAGGTCGAACAGGAAGTCTTCGAGAACAGAAAGCACGTTATTGGCGCTTACGATGCCGCCTATCTGCTGCAGGTTCTTGAGCAGGGTTGAAGATGTGACTATGAAACGCATTGTAATGGTGTGTTTGGAACAAAGATATTTGAAATAACAGGCAAAAAGGCACTCAAAAATGGCATTGTGGATAAATAGACAGGAGTGTGTGCATAGCAGTGCTGCAGGTGGTCAGGCCCACTATCTGATACCTTCCTTGCGCGACAAAGCCAGCACAAAGGATGCGGCCGCAAACAGTGCCATGATGTGGATGAGCGGCCCCGGCCGCCATATAAAATAACCCACAGCCCACCCTATGATGAGCATTACTGCTATGATGTACAATAGACTTCTTAATATCATCCTTTTATCCTTGCCGTCAGCGGTTTCCGGTCATTGCCTTTCCGAAAAACGGAATAACCTTCCGGGCAACCGTCTGTGGTATAAAAGTAACTAATCTGGCATATAAAAACCACAGCCAACACATATGAATTATAGCGGCGTGTCGGCATAATTATATATCTATTAATTCCGGGATAAAAAAATTTATCTGAATTACGGTGGCTCATATATTTGCAAGAGCGACCCATGGTGCATTTCTGCTCAGGGGCGCATTTCCCTAAAACAACACATTATGAATAAGATTCTTGTAACGGGCGGATGTGGCTACATAGGTGGTCATACTATTGTGGATCTTCTGCAGAACGGATTTGAGGTGATCTCGGTCGACAACCTTTCGAGGGGATCGCTGAAGATGCTGGACGGAATAGAGAAGATAACCGGCAAGAAGGTGAAGAACTACAAGGTGGACCTTTGCGACCTGGACGATACAGAAGCTGTTTTTCTGGAAAACCCCGACATAGTGGGCATCATCCACTTTGCGGCCTACAAATCGGTACCGGAGTCCGTAAAGGAGCCGCTGATGTACTTCCACAACAATATCAACTCGCTGCTGAACATTATGCAGTGTGCCGAGGATTTTGACGTTGACAATTTTGTCTTCTCGTCATCGTGCTCGGTATATGGCAATGCGACAAACCTGCCTGTGGCAGAAGACGCGCCGCTGGCCGAGCCTGAATCGCCCTATGCCCGCACCAAACAAATGGGTGAGGCCATCTGCCGCGATTTCACCAACATACACAAAGACTTCAACACCATATTGCTGCGCTACTTCAATCCGGTGGGTGCGCATCCGTCGGCACTTATTGGGGAATTTCAGGACCTGTCGGAGAGCGTGGTACCCGTGATCACACAAACGGCTATCGGCAAACGTCAGGAAATGACCGTATTCGGTAGCGACTACCCTACCCGCGATGGTAGTTGTGTGCGCGACTATATTCATGTTATGGACATTGCCAATGCACATACCCGCGCACTGCAGTACATTATAGACGACCGCAACAAGTCGAACTGCGAAGTATTCAACCTGGGTACAGGCAATGGCGTTACCGTTCTGGAACTGATTGACGCTTTCGAGCGCGTATCGGGCGAGAAACTGAACTACAAAGTAGGTGGCCGTCGCGATGGCGATGTTGTGGCAGTATATGCCGACAACAACCGTGCGCGCACACTGCTGGGCTGGGAAACACAATATGGCCTGGATGCTATGATGGACACCGCCTGGCGCTGGGAAAAAGTGGTTGCCGAAATGAAAAAGCAGGCACCCAAGGCAGTATAGGCATCAACTGCCTGCACGACAATTACTCACAATCGCGATATATGCATGTACTGCTTGTAGAAGACGAACCGGGTATAGCCAACGTGATCACAAAAGGCCTTGGCGAGGCCGGCTATACTGTGAGTGTGGCACCCGACGGCAATACGGGCCTGCAAATGGCCCTCAGTCACAGCTATGATCTCTATATCCTGGACATCATGCTACCCGGCATGAACGGGATGGAACTTTGCACGTTACTACGGAAGGCAAAGGACAATAAACCGGTGCTGATGCTGACGGCACTCGGCACCACCGAGAACGTGGTGGCGGGCCTTGAAAAAGGCGCCGACGACTATCTGGTGAAGCCATTCAAATTCTCGGAACTGCTGGCGCGCATGAAGGCGTTGCTGCGACGGTCGGCCGGCAATTTTATTGAAGGGAACAAACTACGCATCAGCAACCTGGAACTGGATACGGATGCCCGCATTGTGCAACGTGACCATACAGAGATCCACCTCACCTCTACCGAATACCGCATGCTGGAATACATGATGAAGAACCAGCGCAAAGTGATATCGCGAATGGACCTTCTGGAAAACGTTTGGGGTGTTGACTTTAATATGGCTACCAATGTGGTGGATGTATACGTAAACTACCTGAGGAAAAAAGTGGACCGCGACTTTGAACCCAAACTGATACACACCGTGATAGGCATGGGGTACATACTAAAGGATAGCTGAGTATGACCATTCAGAAGAAAACAGCACTGATCTTTACAGCCATCTCGGCAACGATACTCATCGGCATCAGTGTTATTGCCTATTTTTTCATGAACACCTTTGCGTTTCAGGATTTCTATAAGCGTCTTGAGATCCGCGGCATCATCACTGCAAAAGTGCGCCTGGCCGAACACTCGCTGGGACAGGGAGAACTATATAGCAACATCAGGGAGCAGCACCTGGAGCCCCTGCCCGACGAGAAAGAATACTTCTTCCCGGCAGACAGTCTCAGGAATTTTGTGAAGCTGAACGTGCTGCCCGATCTCAACGAGGCATTTTACACCAAACTGAAAGAACGCAGACAAGCAAACACAAAACACAACAACTACTTCTACACCGGATTCTACTACTATGACGAGGGTGCGCACCCTTATATAGTGATCATCGGGGCACAAAACGAAGACAGCATCCGGTATTCCCGCAAACTGAAGTGGATACTGATAGCCAGTTGCATCTGCGGCACGTTCGTCTTCTACACATCAGGCATCTTCTTTTCACGGCACGCGTTCAAACCGATTCGCGAGATCATTGAAAAAGTGAAGACCATTGGTGCCGAGAACCTGAATCAACGCCTGGAAGACCGCAAAGGACAAGACGAAGTGGCGGAACTTGCTTCCACCTTCAATGAAATGCTGAGCCGTCTTGAAACTTCATTTGAGACGCAGAACAATTTTGTAAGTAATGCCTCGCACGAATTCCGCACTCCGCTCACCACCATCTACAGCGAGGCCGAAATAGCACTGTCCCGACCGCGAGAATCGGCAGAATACAAAGCCTCACTTGAATCTATCCTGTACCAGACTGAAAAACTACAACACCTTACAAACAGTCTGCTGAATCTGGCTCAGACCGGTTTTGACGGCAAAAAACAGAACCTGAAAACTATTTATATTGATGAGCTGCTGTATGACGTAAAGAACACGATTGCCAACATTGTGCCGGGAAACAATGTACTGATGAACCTTTCCGATCTGCCGGGCGACCGAAGGACGGCTGTGAACGGTAATTATCAGTTATTAAAACTGGGGTTGAGTAATGTGATAGAAAACGCCTGCAAGTACTCCGACAACAAACCGGTGACGGTGAATGTAGACGTTGCAGGCGGCAAGCTACGCCTGTGTGTGACGGACAGAGGCATAGGTATACCAAAAGAAGAGCTACGTTTCATCTACGATCCTTTTTTCAGGGCATCAAACACCGGCCGCTACGAAGGCTACGGCATTGGGCTGCCACTTACCCGCAATATATTCAGGCTGCACAAGGGTGAGATACACGTGGACTCGGACACCGATAAAGGCGCTATCGTAACACTTACACTGCCTGTAGCCTAAGCCCGTTTTCTTATTTCATTTTAATCTCCTTCTTATTTAAGTCTAATTGTTCTCTTACGCCCTGCTAATGGTGTCACGTCACCTTTGTGCTGTTTCCCGACATAGTTGTAACAGCAAAATTGAGACATATGAATACCATTCTGATCCCAACAGATTTCACGGTCGGGTCTCTGGAGATAATGAACACTCTGGCACGTAGCACCGACAACAAGCTGAACATTATTCTCTTCCATGCATTTGACATGCCCGGCAGCCTGGTAGAGGCAATGTCGCGTGCGGGTATCAATAGCCACAACAAACTGATCACAGAAAACCTGCGCCTTGCCTGCAAGCGGATAAGGGCAAACAACAGCAACATCACCAATATATCCTTCCGCAACATGTATGGCACCACCATAGCCGCCTTTAAGAACTATGCGGAGGCCAATGCGATAGATATATTATTGCTGCCACCAGCCTATCGTTTCGTTTATGTCACTCGCGAAAGTGTGGACCCTACGCGCATGTTCAAAAAAAGCGGTTTACCCCTGATCACAGACCCGTCACAGATCGCCGGAATTACCGGAGCTGAAACCGCGGCAAAAACCTAGCGCAACGTCCAAAAAACTGTATTTCCCGATACATTCAATACACATACGAATATGCATTCACACACAACACCAACGACCGTGCAGGGGCGCCTGAAGCTCTTCTTCACATTTATGGACAGCCGATGGGAAGACCTGACGGCAAAAGACTGGAAGTCTATCGTGTACCGCGACTTCAGTGCAGGTCTGATCGTTGCGCTTACAGCAATACCGATGGCAATGGGCTTCGCAATGGCCATGGGTCTGCGCCCCGAACAGGGCATCATAGCCGGTGCGCTGGCGTGTGTGGTTGGACGCACATTCGGCGGATCGAAGTACCAGGTATATGGACCAACTGCTGCGTTCATCCCGCTGATAGCAGCACTCATCTCAAAGTACGGGCCTGATAACGGCGGCACTGCAGCCCAGGCTCACGGTTTTCTGGTGGCCGTGTCAATAATCGCCGGCGTTATTCTGATGATAATGGGTGTGGCGGGGCTTGGAAAATTCGCGAAACTGGTACCTAACTCGGTAGTGGTAGGGTTTACGATAGGAATCGCGTTCACGATAGCCTTCACCAACCTTGAAGATATTCTCGGTATCGAGAGCTTCAGCGCCATACTTGGTACCGACGAGAACACTAAGGGCGGCTTCACCGCCAGTCTTGAACAAGGACTGCACAATCTCGACAAGATCAATATCTGGTCCGTGATAATAGGAGTCATGACGTTTGTGATCACAAAGGTTCTGCTGCGGATCTCCATTTTCATACCGGCACCACTGCTTGCTATCGCGGCATCTACAGCCCTCTCAGCAACACTCTTCGCCAACAAAGGGATCATTCTGGTAAAAGACATTTATGGCACCATCCCCAACAATTTCTTTGTTTTTACTCCACCGAGTATGCCTGCATTTTCGGGGGCAATGCTCTTTGATGTAGTGTACTTTGTATTCGCTATCGTATTCGTGTCCGGCGTGGAAAGCCTGCTCTGTTCGTCGATGGCCGACAAAATGGCCGACAACAAAAAGACTCCCTTCAACCCCGACAAGGAATTCTGGGGACAAGGCCTGGTACAGATCATTACACCACTCGTCAACGGATTCCCATGCACAGGTGCGCTTGCCCGTACAGCTACTAGCATCAAAGCGGGTGCGCGCACTCCGCTTGCAGGTTACTTCAAGGCCGTGCTGAAGCTGACCATGGCCTATTTCATAGCACCATATCTGGAGATCATTCCCATGGCTTGTATCGGGGGTATCCTTGTTTGGGTAGCCAGCAATATGATTAAACCCTCTGAGATCAGAGAAATGAAACACAAGGGTAAGTTTGAATTTGCCATGATGCTTTACACAGCTGTGATGGTGCCGCTTACCAACTTCCTCACAGGGGTGTTATCAGCATTGGTTATCTACTTTGTTGTGAAAGCAATATTTGCACGTGGCAAAAAAGTCAAATCAGCTACTGCAGAATAATTGTGAAGATGGAACATGTGTGGCAAAAAAGGGGCACTGTCGGGGTGCCCCTTTTTTAATGGGCCGGGCTCAGTTCAACTCTGTTTGGTGACGATATAGTTTGGCATAATAGCCGTTCAGCGCCATTAACTGTTCATGTGTGCCTTGCTCCGAGATGCCGCCATGATCGAGCACTATGATCTGATCGAAGGTCCAACCGGTGAAAATACGATGCGTGATAACAAATGTGGTCCTGCCCTGCAGATACCCGTGCAGGTTGGCCAGTATGGTCTTTTCAGTTTGTGTATCTACCGCCGACAGACATTCGTCCAGCAGTAACACCGGGCTCTTGCGCAATAATGCGCGCGCCAGCACCAGTCGCTGCTTCTGGCCACCACTAAGCATCACACCACGTTCGCCCACCATTGTTTCATAGCCCTGCTGCAGACCGGCTATATCTTTTTCAAAGTCTGCCAGGCGGGCGGCCTCTTTCACATCGTCGTCGGTCGCGTCGGCACTGCCAAAACGAATGTTATTAGCAACCGTATCAGAGAAAAGATACGCTTCCTGTGGTGCATACGCCACACTGCGGCGCAGCGTGTGCACATCATATCGGTCGGCTGCAACACCATCGAACAGGACACTACCCGAATCCGCGTCATACATACGCAGCAGCATATGCGCTATTGTCGATTTTCCCGAACCTGTCCTGCCGATGATTGCAATTTTTTCGCCTCGTTTTGCGTGCAGCGAGAAGTTACGCAAAGCAGTGATGCCTGTATTCGGATAGGTAAATGTCACATTGTCCAAACGCACATCGCCGGTGGGTGCAGTTGTAACAGCATCAACGGGACTGGTGATAGTGGGCTTCGTGTTGAGAAACTCGTCAATGCGTTTTTGCGAGGCACCGGCGCGCTGCGTCATGCTGGCCACCATACCTATGCTGGATATAGGGAACATCAACAGGTTGATGTAGATGACAAACTGGGCGATATTACCGGTAGTAATGCTGCCGTGAATGGCAAAGTATCCGCCTATCAATACCGTAGACAACATGCTCAACCCTATGAACAGGTTCATAGCGGGGAAGTACACGGCCTCGGTAAGCGATAGATTGATGCTGCTTTTCCTGTACTCTTCTGATGTTGCCGAAAAGAACTGCATCATGTTGCGCTCCTGCACAAAAGACTTGATGACCCTGATGCCTGAATAAGACTCCTGTGCCGTGGTGGTGAGCGATGATAGTTGCGCCTGTATTCGGGTGCTCTTGCGGTAGATGATCTTGTTGACGTAAAAGATCGATAACGCCAGCAAAGGTAAGGGAGCCACTACGCATAACGTCAGCACAACATCCACCCGCAGCATATCCCACACACAAAAGATAACAAGAAAAACAACGCTGGTAAAGTACATTACAGATGGACCTGTATACATGCGCACACGCGATACATCTTCTGATATCCGGTTCATGAGGTCTCCGGTAAAGTTGGCCTTGAAGAACTGCGTACCCAACCGCTGGTAGTGCGCATAGATCTCGTTCTTCTGATCATATTCAATGTGACGCGACATCACAATGATGGTCTGCCGCATCATGAACATGAAAAAACCACGCAGCAATGCCAGGCCCAACAGCGTGAGGCCGCCTTTAAATACCAGCGAAAAAATAGCATCGCTCTTGTTACCTGCCCTCATCATAACCTGCACCTGATCCAGAATATCCTTGATCACATTACCAGGCATAACGGCAAACTTGCTGGAGATCACTACAAACAGCATTCCCAGCAACAACCGCCACTTATATTTTATGAAGTACTTATTTACCGACTTAAGGTCTTTCATGAAGGCGCAAAGGTCGGGGATTTGCGCAATTGAATAGTTATTAGGCGATAGAGGATTGAAAAATCAGAAGTTTCTCGTCCGGAAAACGGAATGAAATCTAACGAACTTAATACCTCCTTATCCGCAATTTCTTCTGTGACAGCACAGAAAACGAATTTAGCAACTCACTTCCGTGCGCATCAAATGTCTGAACAACTATACGCACTTTCTGCACAACGGGCGTGTCGGTAATGCGCAACAACATACTTCCTACCTGCTCCACTTTTCTGTATACCAATTCATCCCCAAAATCTTTATCCTCAGTGATGATATATCCGGACCTCTCCAACGCTAAAGCAATTACTTCTGTATCTGAAATTCCGGGCGAGAGTTGCGCAACTGAGATCACTTCATACCCACCTCCCACAAGGCCGGCTACTATCCTTGCATCCACACTTTCGTCGGCTATTATGAGTGGAAACTTAAACAACATCGATAAAGATCTCGTTTCGCACAAGGTTTGCTCCATAGCTGATGCAGGCGAGAATATCCTCTTTCGTCAGCGTAGGATACGCTAACAGCAGGTCCTCTACGGTATCTCCGAGGCCAATTTTTTCAAGAATGAGGTCCACGCCTATTCTTGTTTTTCTGATGACAGGCTTTCCGCGCAGTACATCCTTCTTCTGTTCAATATGCTCGTACCACATAACGATTTTGCTCTATTACAAAACTACGAATGCTAAGTCAAAAAAATGGCGGCCATCCGGCCGCCATCTGATAAAAAATACTGTTTATTCACACTATTCTGATTCCGCTACCACTTCCTTCACTTCCGGTATCATACGCTTCATCATACCTTCAATTCCGGTCTTCAGCGTGATCATTGAAGAAGGACAGCCCGAGCATGAACCCTGCATCATTAGTTTCACCGTGCCGGTAGCCGGCTCAAAACCTTTAAAACTGATAGCGCCGCCATCCATTTCAACAGCAGGTTTCACGTAGTTCTCCAGCAGTTCCTTGATGCGCACGACTACGTCTGTATCATCAGCAGCAGCCACATTGGCCTCTTTCTTCGCCTGCACCATCTCTTCGTTGATCACCACACGACCTTCCTCCAGATACTCTTTCAGAAACTGACGTACTGAAGGAATAACATCGTCCCAGTTCGTTTCAGCGGTCTTGGCAAGTGTCACAAAGTTGCTTGCTATAAATACGCTCCTGATGAACGGGAACGCGAAAAGTTCTTTTGCAAGTGGCGATGGTCCAGCAGCGGCCTCATCTGGGAAGTCGATGCTTTTACCCGGATAGAGCAGTTTGTTGGCCACAAACTTCATTGTTTCCGGGTTGGGGGTCATTTCGGTATATATACTCACGATTGTATTTCCTGTCTTCAGCATTTCTTTAATATTTGATGCAAAAATACTCAATAATCGGCTTTCGGTGAATTGTTATATCTGATACGGATAGTGAAATAGCTGATATGGTGAGGCCACTTTACTCGGCTCCATCCGCGTTCAGTACCCACTTTTTCTCATTCAGGTGGGTCACATTCACATCAATGTTAAAACGTGCTTTCAGGTGTTGTGCCAGTTGGTTGGCCGCATATACAGACCGGTGCTGACCACCTGTGCAGCCAAACGACACACTGAGCTGCTCAAAACCGCGGGCAATATAGTCTTCTACGTTTATAGCCACCAGTGCATATACATGGTTCATGAAGTCGGGCATACGGGTCTCACGCTCCAGAAACTGGCGCACCATCTCATCGTTGCCGGTGAGGTGTTTATATGCCGCGTAACGACCGGGATTCAGAATACCACGGCAATCAAAAACATATCCGCCACCATGCGGGCTGGACGTTTTGGGAATACCTGCCTTGTACGAGAAACTACATATCTGCACTTCCAGCTTCGGCTTACCGTCAGAAATATTGGCTGTATGGAAGCGCTCCTGCATTTCTTTGGACGACAGCTTCTCTAACAACGAGCGCAACTCAGGATAGGCAGGTGTTTGCGGATGATCTGAAAGGAACATATCCAGATTCTTCAATGCCGGACCGATGCTGGTGATAAAATGCGCCTTGTGTTGCAACAATCCCCTGAAACCATAAGAACCAAGCACCTGCAACAAACGCACTAATACAAACTGAACGTAGCCACGACGGAAATGGATCTCGTCCATACGCGGCACATGCAGA
Organism: Chitinophagaceae bacterium; assembly: GCA_014879545.1. GTDB lineage: Bacteria > Bacteroidota > Bacteroidia > Chitinophagales > Chitinophagaceae > Nemorincola. Next base: position 32,581 of record JACSRV010000150.1, read on the forward strand.
TCGGCAAGACTGGCTATGTACCCGTTCAGCAGGTCTTCCTTCCACGCGTTAGGCAGTTGCGCCCTCGCCTGCCACAATAGCGACGCGATATCGTACTGTGGCGGCCCCTGCATACTTCCCTGAAAGTCTATGAAAAACACCTTGCCCTCATGTATCATGATGTTGCGGCTCTGAAAATCGCGGAACATCAACGTTTGCGGCTGCACACGGCCCAGGTCCTTGCTCAGTAGCTCCATTTCGCTTATCAGCAGAGATCGGTCGTAAGGAACGCCCTGAAGGTCGGCGAAGTAATATTTGAAGTAAAGCAGGTCGGACATGATGGCTTTCTCATCAAATTGCTTGGATGCGAAACACTGTTTGTAATCTGCCTCCCTTCCTGCTATCCACTGCACCTTGGCCAGTTGTGCCAGTGCTTTGTGGTAGAGCTTCCTCACAGGCTCGGTATAGCCGTCTTTTATCACCATGTCAAAGAGCGACACCTTGCCAAGATCCTGTTGCAGGTAGGCGCGGCGGTCTTTGCTCATCTTATATATCTCCGGCACATTGATCTGATGCTTGCGGAAGAGTTCAGTAAAATAGAAATAGGTATTGTTTTCGGCCACGTTAGTATTATAGGTACCTATTGCAGAAATGCCTTCTGCCGTAAGCCTGTAATACCTTCTGTCAGACCCCGAAATGGCAAGAGCCTCTATGCTCTCAGCCTTCTTCTCATAGTGTTCTTCAAAGAGTTTTTCGAGAATGGTGGTAACCTGTACTGTTGTTTTATTCTGCGTCATGTTCATTTTTAGGGTAATCAAACAAAAAAACGTTTCGTTTCGCCTGCGGGAACTGCGACCAACCGGTCGCTTCAAATGTTGCACCTACCACTCCGCACGTAGGCATATTTCCTGTTGCAAACCTCGGCGACAATTGATTTACAAGATCAGTGATACCCGGATTGTGGGTCACTATCATTATACAAGTTGCATGGTCTGGCGCACCAAAGATCACATCTTCTATAGTCCCCGGCGACGCGTGATACAATTTTTCCTCCCACTGTATCTTTTCAGCATCATATCCCATTTCTTCGGCCAGCAATGTGGCTGTCTGGCGGGTGCGTAGTGCCGAACTACTGATGATCAGGTCAGGCACCAGACCCGCTGCCTTCAGGCGCTTCCCCATTTCCGGCGCATTACGCAGACCTCTCTCGTTGAGCGGTCTATCGAAATCGCTCTGCAGGGGAGATGCCCAGCTCGACTTTGCATGTCGTACCAATATTAATGTACGCTTCATTGGGGTTGTATACACTGACACACGGGTTTGTACCCGAGGGAAGACAGGTCAAAAGTAAAAAGACAGGGGCAAAAAAAGTGTGACGATACGGCAACCAGTCACAACATTTATCCACATTTCCTGCCGTAACGGCACAAAAAGAGTGCTTAACTTTCTTCGTTGAACAGATCGCGCTCCAGTATCTCCATACTTATTATATCTATGGCCTCTATCATTTTCGGAGCGATATTTAATACCAGATCACTTTCATTTTCTTTCAGTGCAGCCATCACATTTCCTGTCACCCCGGTAAACACTAAAGAAGCATCGCCTGAATAACTTTCCTCATGCATCGCTATCATTTGTTCTATTGCATCTGCCGACAATGAAGTGCAGTGCTGCAAGTCAACAATGAAGTTCTGACTGCCGCTTTGCCTCATTTCCTCCATGCGGCGTTGCAGTTCACCTGTCAAATTAACCGTTATTTCGGCCGTTTCCGGCGTTATTACAGTAAATGTGTCTCTGGTATCAATTTTGAAGTTCATCACCTACGGAAGTTTTTGTCTTCCCCAAAAGTAAACAGTAGCAGGGAAAAATTAACCATTTGTATTACCCGCGTTCGGCATCACCGTTAACGAAAGGTGAATGACTTTCACAACCCGATGGCGAAATATGATTATAACATTTGGCAATAGTTTAAAACCCCTGAAAATCGCTAACTTTAATTTCAAATAGTGTTAAACAACCGCAACAATTTCATGGATTCGAACTTCTCACCAAAAGTAAAGGAGATCATCTCTTACAGCCGCGAGGAAGCCTTGCGCCTGGGAAATGATTTCATAGGCACAGAACATCTGTTGCTGGGTCTTATCCGCGAGGGCGACGGCATGGCACTTAAAGTGCTGCAGAGTATGCAGGTCGATCTTTTCGAACTGCGTAAAGAGCTGGAGGTCGCTATCAAGGACAAGAACAACAAGCCCCTTGCAAATATCAACAGTCTGCCCCTTACCAAGCAAGCCGAAAAGGTGATACGTATTACCGTGCTGGAAGCCAAGGCGTTGAAAAGCCCAACCGTGGAGACCGAGCACCTGATGCTGTCAATATTGAAGAACAAGGAAAACGTGGCCACACAGATCCTGGGCAACCTGGACGTCGACTACGACCGCTTCAAGGGCGAGTTGAGTATTCTGCAAGGTGGCAGCCCCACGGCAGACTTCAACGATCCGGGATCGGAAGAATTTGACGATGACGATGAACGCCGCCAATACCAGCAGCGCAAACCCGCCGCCGGCAACACAAAATCCAAGACTCCGGTACTCGACAACTTCGGCAGGGACATCACCAAGTTTGCCGAACTGGGCAATCTGGATCCCATCGTGGGCCGCGAAGAAGAGATAGAGCGCGTATCGCAGATCCTTTCTCGCCGTAAAAAGAACAACCCCATCCTCATCGGCGAACCCGGTGTAGGTAAGACAGCCATAGTAGAAGGACTTGCACTGCGCATTGTACAGCGCAAGGTATCGCGCGTGTTGTTCGACAAGCGTGTTATCAGCCTGGACCTTGCAGCGCTTGTAGCCGGCACCAAATACCGTGGCCAGTTCGAAGAGCGCATGAAGGCGATCATGAACGAGCTGGAGAAGAACCGCGACGTGATCCTCTTTATAGATGAGATCCATACGATAGTAGGTGCCGGTGGCGCATCAGGTTCGCTGGACGCGTCCAACATCTTCAAGCCGGCATTGGCCCGCGGTGACCTACAATGCATCGGCGCTTCCACGCTCGACGAGTACCGCATGTACATTGAGAAAGATGGCGCGTTGGACCGCAGGTTCCAGAAGGTACTGGTGGAACCACCAAGCATCGATGAGACAATCACCATCCTCAACAACATCCGCTCCAAATACGAGGACTTCCACAATGTGATCTACGATCAGGAAGCGATAGAAGCCTGTGTGAAGCTGAGCGACCGGTATATGACCGACCGCCTGCTGCCCGACAAGGCGATAGACGTAATGGACGAAGCCGGTGCACGTGTGCACCTGAAGAACATCAACGTTCCGCAGAACATACTGGACCTTGAGAAGAAGATAGAAGACATAAAGCAAGAGAAGAACAAAGTGGTGAAAAGCCAGCGCTTTGAAGAGGCCGCTGCCCTGCGCGACAGGGAAAAACGCCTGGGCGAAGAACTGGACCGCGCCAAAGCAGAATGGGAAGAAGAAGCGAAACATAAGCGCTTCCCCATAAACGAAGAGGCTATTGCCGAGGTGATCTCTATGATGACCGGCATACCGGTGATGCGCATGGTAGAAGCCGAAAGTGCCAAGCTGCGCCGCATGGGCGATGACCTGCAGGGCGCGGTAGTTGGTCAGGACGAAGCCATTGCCAAAGTGGTGAAAGCCATTCAGCGCAACCGTGTGGGCCTTAAAGACCCGCGCAAGCCTATCGGTTCGTTCATCTTCCTGGGCCCTACGGGTGTGGGTAAGACAGAATTGGCTCGTGCACTGGCACGCTATATGTTCGACGGAGAGGATGCCCTCATCCGCGTGGACATGAGCGAATACATGGAGAAATTCTCGCTGAGCCGCCTCATCGGCGCGCCTCCCGGGTACGTTGGATATGAAGAAGGCGGACAGCTCACCGAAAAAGTGCGCCGCAAGCCATATTCAGTGGTGCTGCTCGACGAGATCGAAAAAGCACACCCCGATATCTTCAATATCCTGCTGCAGGTGCTGGACGATGGTCAGCTGACCGATGGTCTGGGCCGCAAGGTAGACTTCAAGAACACGCTCATCATCATGACGTCCAACATAGGCGCAAGGCAGCTGAAGGACTTTGGTACCGGTGTGGGTTTTGCTACAACAGCCAAAACATCGAGCGTGGAAGAGAACAGCCGCGGCGTGATAGAAAAAGCGCTGAAACGCTCCTTCTCGCCCGAGTTCCTCAACCGTATCGATGATGTGATCATCTTCAACTCGCTTGAAGAGAAACACATCAGCAAGATCATCGACATCATTATGAAGGGTGTACTGAAACGCCTCAACACATTGGGCTTCGAACTGGAGATCAAAGAGGCGGCACGCAAGTACATTGCTGAGAAAGGCTACGACCAGCAGTTTGGCGCTCGTCCGCTGCATAGGGCCATCCAGAAATACCTGGAAGACCCGCTGGCCGAGGAGATACTGAACCATCGCATTGTTGCCGGCGACACAGTTATCGCCGACTTCAGCGAGGCAGAAGCCAAGATCGTTTTCAGCATTACGCACGCGCCGGCACAACCCGCCCAGCAGTCTTCTGAAGGAGAATAATTCAAGTTTTATTTATAATCGCAAAAGCCACTCGTTTTCGGGTGGCTTTTGTGCTTTGGCACCAAACCGAAAATTCGCTCCTCCAACCATTCTATCACCGACACATCCCTAATATCTCCGCCTCCTGCTCCCTAAAGCGAACAGTACTTATGATCAGGTAGCCGCCGCCAACGGGAGGCGCCGCTTGGAGACCCGGTAAATATGAACGGACAGAAAATGTAATCGGCACACTTTTTGCCGTCTTATCTAAAATAATCGCTCTTATGAACCTCAATACCCGCCTTTTTATCCTGCTGTTATTTTTGCTAACCGGCTGCCGCAAAACCGATAGCCCCTCCCCGTCTAATACTGCCGGAATCGGCGGCATGCGGAATTGGCACGTGACGTATCGGTCAATAGTTCACCGTAGCATTGCTCCGGATTCCGCGGTGTATTCGGACACCACCTACCCCACAGTGGATAAGAGTTTTGAACTGACTGTATTCAGTGCAGATACTGTGCTGTTTTCCAACGAGAAATATGGCTATTCCGAAACAGTTGGGAGCAATATCCGTTTTATAATATGGCATAAACGATATTCAGGCAGCAAAAACTCTATCACCTACAACCGCGACAGCAACACCGTAAACATCTACACCCATCTACCCGGAGCAAATGCCGAATTTGAAACATGGTATCACTCGTTTTGATACCCCTGCACATACCCGCCTATTTGCTGCACATGGGTTAATGAGGCATTTATTCCTTCCTGCAGAGTCAAAATCCCGGCAGAAGCAAGAAGTAAAGCGGACTTTGCGATAAAAGTGCGCTTTCATCCCACCTCACTTTTGGACAGGCCGCTAGAGGTCCTACCTTTGTGCCCTATGACGAATACTAACTTTGAGCAGGTGGCCGGTACCATTAAGAGCCGCCGCAGTGTGAGCTGGGCAAAGATGAACGGACAGAAAATACCCGACCAGACGATCAACGACTTGCTGGAACTGGCTCACTGGGCACCCACCCATGGCCGCACCGAGCCATGGTTCTTCTATGTTTATGGCGGCGAGGCACTTACCCGTTTCGGGAAGGAGCATGCCGAGCTGTACTGGAATCACACCGACGAAGACAAACGTCAGGAGGCGACGTACCACAAACTGGAGCACAATGTGGCCAAGGCTTCTCACGTCATCATTGCGGCCATGAAACGCGGCACCAACCCCAAGATCCCGGTTATAGAGGAAATAGCGGCGGCATCGGCGGCGGTACAGAACCTTTTGCTGGGTGCCGAGGCACTGGGCATAAGTGTGCTGTGGAGCACCGGCGGCATGACCCTGCACCCTGCCATGAAGGGCCACCTGGGTCTGGGCGAGGAGGACACGGTGCTGGGGATGCTCTTCCTGGGCCACACTGACGAACCTGCCCGCGAAGGGGTGCGCAACTCGGCCATATCTGAAAAAGTGAAATGGCTATGATTTTTAGCGATATGAGTGTATCTTTCCACTTTAAAATCAAAGTATGAAGAAGCTTGTTCTATTCCTTCTGGCCATCGTTGGTATCGCGGCTGCGTGCAACAAACCATCGGTACAGACCCCGTTGTCCTACACAATAGAAAGCGGACAGAATGCTCCACTCGGCGATATATACGTTCCCGACAACGGCACCTACACTATGCCGGTACTGGCCAAGTACCTGACAGGCGCGTCTGAAGAGAAGGTGACACTGAGCATCAAGGGTTTACCCACCGGTGTGAAGGTGAATAAAGACACTTTCAGTCAGGTGCCTACCTACCGTGCCGACTTCGTCTTCACTTCAACCAATGCTCCGCACGGTGTTTACCCTATCACGGTGACATCGAGCGCGCGCGGATCAGAGGCTAAGACGTACAAGTTCAACATGACCGTTCGTTCGGCCGACTGTGCTGCCAACCTGCTGGGCAACTTCAATTGCACCAACGAGTGTACCGGCCGCAACTACCCCTACATTGCTACCGGTGTGGCTACGGGCGTTACCGACGAGCTGTCTGTAAAGAACTTCGGCGGTTATGGCAACGGCACCACTACCCGCATTGTGCTGAACTGCAACCTGAACACACTTACCATCCCATCGCAGAACATAGGCAATGGTGTGGTGCTGCAGGGTTCGGGTACGTTCACCGGCAACTCAATGACCATTTCATACACGGCTTCAGGCACTGTGTCTGAGACCTGCAACGCGAAGTTTGTCCGCTAGTACTGCCGGGCGCTCTTTGCCATCAACCTAACAAACAAACCATTTTAAGGCAATGTCAAGTCCTTCATTTTACGCACGCCTGCAGCAAGAACTGCAGGAGATAAAAGACGCAGGCCTGTATAAGCAGGAGCGCATCATAGAATCGGTACAGGGTGCCGAGATCACCGTGAACGGCCGCACAGTACTGAACTTCTGCGCCAACAACTACCTGGGGCTCTCGTCTCACCCGCGTGTTATTGAGGCTGCCCACCGCGCCATTGATACCCGCGGCTACGGTATGAGCTCTGTTCGCTTCATCTGCGGTACACAAGACATTCATAAAGAACTGGAAGCCAAACTGGCTACCTTCCTGGGCACTGAAGACACTATTCTATACGTTGCCTGCTTTGACGCCAACGGTGGTGTTTTCGAACCACTGCTGGGCGAGAATGACGCCATCATATCGGACGAGTTGAACCACGCCTCTATAATAGATGGTGTGCGCCTGTGCAAGGCCCGCCGCGGCAGGTACAAACACAACGACATGGCCGACCTCGAGGCGCAGCTTCAGGCACACATGGACGCCCGCACCCGCATCATAGTTACCGACTCGGTATTCTCTATGGACGGCACCATTGCGCAGCTGGACAAGGTGTGCGACCTGGCCGACAAGTATGACGCACTGGTGATGATAGACGAAAGTCACTCATCGGGCTTTATGGGCGCTACCGGCCGTGGCGTGCACGAGTTGTGCGGTGTGATGGGTCGTATAGACATCATTACCGGCACTATGGGCAAGGCCCTGGGTGGTGCATCGGGTGGTTTCACCAGCGGCAAGAAAGAGATCATAGATATGTTGCGCCAGCGCAGCAGGCCTTATCTGTTCTCCAACTCACTGGCACCATCCATAGTAGGTGCTTCTATAGCCGTGCTGGACATGCTGAGCGAAACCACCGCCCTGCGCGACAAGCTGGAAGAAAACACCCTCTACTTCCGTAAGCGTATGACGGAGGCCGGCTTCGATATAAAACCGGGCACGCACGCCATTGCACCACTTATGCTTTATGATGCAGTAGTAGCTCAGAAGTTTGCCGCACGCATGCTGGAAGAAGGCATCTATGTAATAGGTTTCTTCTATCCGGTGGTTCCGAAGGGGCAGGCCCGCATCAGGGTGCAGATCTCTGCCGGCCACGAAAGGCACCACTTGGACACGGCTATCAACTCCTTTATTAAAGTGGGTAAGGAGCTGGGCGTTATCAAATAAGCGAAACAGTATTTTTCTGACCGGCGGATGTTGGGGTTTTTACTACCTACATCCGCCGGTTTTGTTTTGCCCTGTCCCCCGCGTGTGCCCTGTCCCCTACGCAGCACTTTACTTCCCTTTGTCTGTTAGCGGGGTGAGAAAACTTCTCACTGCGCAGTTTTTTTTTCTTCCTGCCTGCCGGCAGGCAGGTTTGCACGATTTTGAGCATTTTCATTGATTATCAATGGGTATGTGGAAAGTTTTGCTTCCCACTGCTTCTCAAAACTGCGCAAAAACTGCGCACTTTTGCGCACCTTCTTCTCACTGAGAAGTACAGATATTTTGAAATATGAGTATTTAGACTACCATTTTCTTCAACTTCTATTCAAGTTACAACGGTGGAGGAAAACAGGCAAAAGAAAGTTTTATGATAGTGCGTTTTTGAGGGTATGACAGATCTTTTTCTGAACCATTGATTAAATGGATCAAGGGATCTCACTGAAGGAGCCGTTGTAAAAAATGGCTGACAGTTTTTTAAGAACAGGCCGAGGAGGCGTGTCATCAAACCATTGATCAATTTCTGTTATTGAAACAGCTTCAAATTTGCAAATAAGCCATTTTTTTATTATCTTCATGTTCCCCTTACATCACTTTTTCACCTTATCTGATTCATCATGAAATGGATTCCTCATTTGTTGTCCCACCTTT
>JACSRV010000125.1 GCA_014879545.1 Chitinophagaceae bacterium
TTTGCCTCCATCGCAGATTTATGTAAATTTATCTATCAATCTATTTCTTCACCATGGGGTGTGTATCTACAACAACCGAAATGTTAGGACCGGCAGTGGCGTTGCGTAGCTGTCTACGACTACCCGGCACAAAAAGCGGGGGCATGCACATGGTATGGAAGGTTTCAAGTTTCTTTTGTGTTGTCTTCCAGTTTATTATTGTTTTTTCGGTCCCGCTCCGTGGGCAGATCATCACGACTATTGCGGGAGGTGGAACAGGTGGTGATGGTACCCAGGCAACTGCGGCGGCAATCAATAATCCCGGTTTTCTTGCATTTGATAAGATCGGTAATTTGTTTTTTACAGAATCGGCGGGTCATAGGATTCGAAAAATCAATACATCGGGAATAATATCCACAATCGCTGGAAGCGGCACTCCAGGTTTCGGAGGAGATGGTGGGCCCTCCAAATTTGCAGTTTTAAACCAACCGGCGGGAATAGTTGTTGATACTGTTGGTAACATCTTTTTTGTTGACGGAGCAAACCATCGTATAAGAAAGATTGACGCTAGGACAGGATTTATTTCAACAATAGTTGGTGGCCCTTCTGCTGGCTTTACAGGTGACGGAGGATATGCACATCTGGCAAAACTTTATCAACCTGGAGGTTTGTGGTTGGACAAAAACGGAGACTTGTATGTGTGCGATGATGGTAATTTGAGATTGCGAAAAATAGACAAGCATGGTGTAATCTCTACAGTGGCGGGCAATGGTTTCTCGGGCAGGGGTGGCGATGGAAACCCAGCAACTGCTGCTCGATGTTATCCATACGATGGGATAGCAAAAGATGGAAATGGCAATTTATATTTCACGGAATGGACCTGGGGTGTAATAAGAAAAATCAATGACTTGGGAATAATTTCTACAATTGCTGGTGACACTTCTGGTTTTTTATACAATGGTGATAATATCCCTGCATCTAATGCACGTATAAATCCTTTTTTCATTCTAATAAATGATCAAAATGAGATAATAATTTCAGATACGTACAACAATCGAATTAGGAGAATTGATAAAACCGGGATCATTAGTACGATTGCCGGAACTGGTATTGCCGGAAGTAATGGCGATGGCGGTCTTGCTGTACTTGCGAATATTCATCATCCGAGTGGGATGGCCTTTGATTCCTGTGGGAATTTATTTTTTACACAAGCAAACACGCCCCGCATCCGCAAAATTGCCTTCAATCCTGATTGTGTGCCGATGGCGGTGAAGGATGATGTGACTGACAAAATTAATGGTGTGACTTTGCTACCCAACCCCACCACAGGCACGGTAACATTAATGACCATAGCACCTGTGTATACAGTTGCCATCTACAACCTTCTGGGTCAAATTGTACTGCAACAGGCGGGTAGCGGCAAGCCACAGCAACAAATAGATGTAAGCACGCTGCCGCCCGGTGTGTATATAGTGCGGGTAAACGATGTGTGGACGGCGCGGCTGGTGAAAGAATAAATGGTTACCCCATACCACCCATCTCCATCGCAGAAAAGCGAGGAGGCTCAACTGTTACTGACTGGTTGGTTCCGGAGGTGCGAATTCTATAAATGGCTGCACGGGAATAGACGGGCAAAGAAAAAGCCCCGCATTTTTGGTGCGAGGCTTTTGTATAAAATGAAGATCGGAGATTAGAAAGTGTAACCCATTTTGAAGGCTCCCTGAGTAAGGAAGTTGATGCCTTCGTTGTAGTTGCCCACTTTGTCGTAATAAGTGAAACCAAAGCCCATTTCGGCACCAATGTAGAGGTGCTTGGTAGCCATGATGTTCAACGAGTTGTTGATCATCATACCCAGCAGCAGGCGGTTTTCTATCATTTCGGCAGGCACATAAGTTGTGTAGCCCGGGTTGTAGTAAGAGCTGGTGTAATACATAGGGTAGTTGTAGCGTGTAGTCCTCTGACCCATGCCTATTACAGCGTTTGGTCCGATAGCGTACTTCACTTTACCCATGCCTGTAGGGTAGAATTTTACACCCGGCATGAGATAAACCATGTATGAAGGTCTTTGATTAGTGTTGTAGTACGGATCGTAGTAATAACCATTGTCGTAATAGTTGCGATCGCGATGCTTGAGGTTGAATGTAGCGATAGCAGGTACGTAGGCAGAAACGATGCCGTTTTTGTCGAGCGCCCTTTCGTAGCTAAGACCCACACCCACACCGTTCTCGGTGTACTGAAGCGGAGAGAACGCGATAGTTGTAAGGTGGTTCCATGAAGCAGCGCAACATGAAGCGCCATCGTGACCCGGCTTAGGGCTGCCATCGAAGGCAATACGTTCGTTAGTGATTCCGTCGTCGTCAGAGCCGTTGTCTTGTGCGTAAGTTGCTCCGAAAACCAATAGGGTGCATGCTGTTAGAATAAGTCCTTTCATTTTTTTAGTTTTTAGGTATTTGTTGCAAATTCTGATGTGAATGTACTACATATTATAGACAAAATTCAGTTTTGAGTAGTGATTTTTGTCAGTATTGTTGATAGATTATGTGTTATTTAAATAGTTTATGTGTATGAAAATGTTCCGTGCGGTGAGTTTATTACCACTTCTTTTTTATCTGACGCCTCTACGCGACCGGAGATCTGCGCAGCGATATTGAACGATGCCGCGATATCTATGATGCTTTTTGCGGTCTCGGCGTCGGTGAATATCTCCAAACGTTGGCCCATGTTGAACACCTGATACATTTCGCGCCAACCGGTGCCGGCAGATTCCTGGATCATGGTAAATAACGGAGGAACAGGCAATAAATTGTCTTTGATGACCCGAAGGGGTGCAGGCAGGTAGTGCAGGCATTTGCTCTGGCCGCCGCCGCTGCAATGAATGATGCCGTGAACCTTTTGGAAATGCTGTTGCAGCACTTTGAGGATTACAGGCGCATAGGTGCGGGTGGGGGAGAGGATCATCTTGCCCACGTTGAGCGGAGTAGCGGTGCTGTCGGTAAGGTGGAACTTGCCGTTGTACACCACATCGGCCGGCAGATTGGGGTCCACGCTTTCGGGGTATTTGCTTGCGTAGTCTTTGTGCAGCATCTCGTGGCGGGCGCTGGTGAGGCCGTTGCTGCCCATGCCGCTGTTGTACTCGTCTTCGTATGTAGCCTGGCCATAGCTGGCAAGCGACACTACTACATCGCCGGGTTGCATGTTCTCGGTAGTAACAAGTTGGTCGCGGCGCATACGGCAGGCCATGGTGCCGTCGACAATCACAGTGCGCACCACGTCGCCCACGTCGGCAGTTTCGCCGCCAAGGAAGTGGATATCGATACCGTGTTGTTTCATGGTATCGAAGTATTCCTGAGTGCGGTTGATAAGTGCAGAAATGACCTCGCCCGGAATGAGGTGTTTGTTGCGACCGATGGTAGAAGAATAGGTGAACGGACCGGTGGCGCCTACACACAGCATATCGTCGATGTTCATGACGATGCTGTCTATGGCTATGCCTTTCCATACGCTCATGTCGCCGGTCTCTTTCCAGTACATGTAAGCAAGGATGGATTTGGTGCCTGCACCATCGGCATGCATGAGGTTGCAGAATTCGGGATCGTTGCCCCAGAAGTCGGGGTAGATCTTACAAAAAGCGTTCGGGAAAAGCCCTTTATCGAGCTTCGCAACGGCTTTGTGGACGTCTTCTTTCTGCGCGGATACCCCGCGCTGGCTGTAACGGTCGTTCATTGTGAGTGCAAAAGTAACTAATCTGAACCATGATTTATGGGTTCAGATGCGCAGGATGTGGTTGGTATGGTGGTCTATTTCTGGTACTTCCAGTGGCGGGTCTTGCCTTCGGCTATCCATTCCAGCGCCTGTTCCATACGTTTGGCACGGGTGGCGTCGGTCTTGGCCTCTTCGAACCAGGAGATGTAGTCTTTTTTGTTGGAATAGGAGAAGTCGTTGAAAACAACAAGCGCTGCTTTGTTCTTCTTGAGCATGGCGGCAAAGTCGGGCGGGGTGACGAGGGCTTTTTTGTCTTCGGTGGTCACCTTTTTGGCGGCGACCTTCACTCCGTCTTCGTTCAGCTTCATGGCAGCCTTCAGGTATTTTTTCAGAACGCTGTCTTTGGGCAGGTCTTTGATGCTGCTGATCTTGCCCAGTTGTCCCATGGCTGCCTTCTCGGCCAGTTGCAGGATGTTGTTGGGGTCGGGCATGAGGGCTGCCTTCCAGAAGCCGAAAGAGCAGTGCTGCTTGAACGCGGCCATGTTGCACATGGTGCTTCCCTTATAGTCGAAATTGGGGAAGCTCCATTTCCATGTTTCTTCCACATCGGGGCAGGTGGTGTGGATGAGCTCGCGCAGGTGCCTGAGTATGGGCTGCGCGAAGGGAGCGCTTTTTTCAATGTAGGCGTCGATACGTGGATCGTAGGTGCTCATATAGTGGTGTTTAAGCGGTGTGTTAACTGGTAATGACGTTCACAACTTTTTCAGTTGGCGCGGTGAGGTAGCCGATGGGTGTGGTGAAGTCTGCGTAGCCCGCATTGCGAAGTATATCGCAGACCTGTTTTACAGCGTCGGGCCGAACCGCGACAAGCATGCCGCCATTGGTCTGTGGGTCGGGCAGGATGCTGAACGCCTCCATGACATCGACACCATCGCCGAAAGCGATGCGCGTGTGGTAGCCGTTCCAGTTGCGGTAGGTGGCGTCGGGCACTATGCGTTGGGCGAGGTATTCTTTTACGCCGTCCATAACGGGTATTGCCGAATAGTTGATGACCGCAGACAAGCCACTGCCTTCGGCCATTTCTATGAGGTGGCCTGCAAGTCCGAAGCCGGTGATGTCGGTCATGGCAGTAACGCCGTCGCAGAGTCCGAGTGCGGCTCCTACGGCGTTCAGTTTGGTGAGCTGCGCGGTGAGTGAAGTTGTGTGTGCCTCGGTGATGGCGCCGCGTTTAAGCGCCGTAGCCAATATGCCGGTGCCGATAGCTTTGGTAATGAACAGTACATCGCCTTCGCGGGCTGTGTTGTTTCGTTTGATGCGGTTTGTGTCGCAGAAGCCATTCACAGACAGTCCGAGGATGGGTTCGGAAGAGTCTATGCTGTGGCCGCCTGCAAGCGGGATGCCGGCCTCGGCACAGATGCTGCGTGCGCCTTCGAGTGCACGTTTGGCAATGGCAACGGGTATGCGATCGACAGGCCAGCCGAGAATGGCCAGCGCGAGTGCCGGTGTGCCTCCCATTGCATACACATCGCTGATGGCATTGGCCGCGGCGATGCGGCCGAAGTCGTAAGCATCGTCGACGATGGGCATGAAGAAGTCGGTAGTGGCGATGAGTGCTTTGCCATTGCCCATATCGTAGGCGGCTGCATCGTCGTTTGCATCGTTGCCAACAAGCAGGTTGGGGTTGGGGTGCTGCATCACATCGGTCTGCAGGATCTCCTGAAGGACCGCGGGAGCTATCTTACAGCCGCAGCCTGCACCGCGTGAGAACTGAGTTAATTTTATTACTTCCTCCATAGAGTGGTGTGTTTAGTTGTTTTGCAGGATGGCTGCAGAAAGTACAAGGTTGCAATTGGCAGTAGGGTTGACCGTGGGGGCATCGATAGTGGTAATAAGCTGGTCGGCATTGTTGCGGTTGAACAGCCCTTGTATGTAGTATTTATCGTAGTAGGCAAGCAGTATCCTGAATGCCGCGGAAACGTTGTCTTCGAGAATGAAGTTGATGGCATCGCGCGTGGCCAGCCCGCCGAGGCGTTTGCGAATGCGCACGATGGTGTTGATGAGGTCTTCCTTTTTGAATTTGCCGTATTCGGAGAGGATGTGTTGCAGCCTTTCTTCGAAGGGGATGTTGAGAAAGAAGACGGGGCTCTGGCGCATGGTTGTCCACATGGCAAGCGGAATGTTGAGATCGCCGATGCGGCGGCTTTCATCTTCGAGCCAGATGGTTTTTTCTGAAGGTAATGCAGAGAGCTGAAGTGCGAGTTCGTTCTCGAACTGTTCTTGTGATGTCTGTCCGGTCTTGCCGAGCCCACCGAATGCGGAGCCTTTGTGATTGGCTAAGGCTTCGAGGTCGAGTACTATTTTGTCGCGTTTGCGCAGTTCGGTGAGTACGTGTGTTTTTCCTGACCCTGTGTAGCCGCCGATGATGCTGAAATGATAGGGCAGTTCAAAGCGGGAGAGCACCCAGTTGCGGTAGGCTTTATAGCCACCCTTGAGCGTGTAAACCTTGAAGCCATACAGGTCCAGCAACCATGCAACACCTGCGCTGCGCATGCCGCCCCGCCAGCAGTGAACAAGCAGGACCTTTTCGGGCGTGCCATGTGTGGCAGCGATAGCTTCGGCCTGCTCGACCATTGCGCGCATCTTAGTGCCGAAGTAGTCGAGGCCTATTTTGATGGCCTGCTCGCGTGATTGTTGTTTGTATGCCGTGCCGACAACTTTTCGTTCTTCGTTGTTGAAGAGCGGAAGTGAATGCGCGCCGGGAATATGTGCGTGGTCGTACTCGCCGGGGCTGCGCACGTCGAGGACGGGATGCAACTGAGCGAGTGCGAGGAATTCGTCGATGTCGGCTTTGATGATCATTATTCGCGCATCATTTCTTCTATAGCCTGTGCGATGTTCTCGGCATTTGGTTTAGAGAAGTAGTCGCCATCGGTAGCGTATGCCGGACGGTGTGCCTGAGCCGTGATGGTGCGTGGTGCCACATCGAGCCAGCGATAGCCGCCCTGCTTCTCCATGACCTGCTGGAACATGTATGCAGTGGCGCCACCGGGAACGTCTTCGTCGATGAACACGATCCTGTTGGTCTTTTTGAGCGACTCAACAATGATGTGGTTCACATCGAACGGAAGCAGTGTCTGAACGTCGACCACTTCGCAGCTGACGCCTTTCGGTTCCAGGTATGTGTTGATGGCGTCGTCGATGATTCGGAGTGTGCTGCCGTAAGAAACGATGGTGACATCTGTACCCTGACGGATCACTTCCGGTACGCCAAATGGTACCGTGAAGTCGTTGAGGTTGGATGGCATCTGTTCTTTGAGGCGGTAACCATTAAGGCATTCCACCACAATGCCCGGCTCGTCGGAGCGGAGGAGTGTATTGTACATGCCGGCAGCCTGCACCATGTTGCGCGGAACGCAGAGGTACATGCCGCGGATGGAGTTGATGATCATGCCCATTGGCGAGCCGCTGTGCCAGATGCCTTCGAGCCTGTGGCCGCGTGTGCGCACGATGAGCGGGCATTTCTGGCCACCACGTGTGCGGTATTGCAGTGTTGCAACATCATCGCTGAGTGGTTGGAGGCCGTAAAGGAGATAGTCGAGGTATTGTATCTCGGCAATAGGACGAAGGCCACGCATTGCAAGACCAATGCCCTGACCGATGATGCTGGCCTCGCGGATGCCTGTGTCGGTGATGCGCATAACGCCATACTTTTCTTGCAAGCCTGCAAAGCCCTGGTTAACATCGCCGATCTTTCCGAGGTCTTCACCGAAGGCAACGACAGCAGGATTTGCAGCGAATGTATTGTCGAAGAATTTGTTGAGTACTTCGTAGCCGTTAAGGTGCACCGGCTCGCCGTCGAATTGAGCGGGTACTACCGGCACTTTCATCGCATTGTGACGCGACTGAGAATGCAGATGCGAAGAGAATTTCTCGCGGTTGTCTGAGAGAATGTAGTTGTAGAAACTCTGCAGTTCGTTTGTAGCATACGCGCCTGATGCGGCGAGTGAAAGTACCTTGCTTACTGACTGCAGCACGTCTTTGCGGATGGGTTCTTTGATGCGGCCCAACTCGGCAACGATAGCGCTGATGCGGTCGGCATTGTGGCCTGCTTCAGCAAGGGTATTGTTGCAGAGGTTCACTGCCTGATCGCGTTGTTCTTTTATAGGAGAAAGGAAGTTGTCCCATGCGCGTTGTTTGGCTGCGCGTGCTTCCTCTTTAGCTTCTTCTTCTATCGAGTTCAGCTCACCCTCATCGGCGATCTTATTCTCGATGAGGAATTGTTTCATTTTAGATACACAGTCCCATTCTTTTTCCCACTCGAGGCGTTCCTTGCTTTTGTAGCGCTCGTGAGAGCCTGATGTAGAGTGTCCCTGTGGTTGGGTGACCTCCTGAATGTGGAAGATGGCTGGTATGTGCGTTTCACGAACGCGTTCTATTCCTTGTGTGATTGTTTGAACAAGGCCTGCGTAGTCCCAACCTTTAGCTGTGTATATGTTGATGCCCCCTTTCTTTTCGTCCCACTGCATACCTGCGAGGGCGTCAGAGATAGAGTTTTTGGTTGTCTGGTAGGAGCGGGGAACGGAAATGCCGTAGCCATCGTCCCAAATGAATATTGCCATAGGTACCTGCAGCACCCCTGCAGCGTTCACACTTTCCCAGAAGAGACCTTCTGATGTAGATGCATCACCAATGGTGCAGAAAATCACCTCGTTGCCTTTGTTTGTGAAGTTCTCGAAACCTGAGTGGGTTTCTTCTACGTGGCGATACACCTTGGACGCGTAAGCGAGCCCCAGCGCGCGCACCATCTGTCCGGCAGTGGGAGAGATGTCGCTGCTGGACTGAGGGGCGTTCATAAGGTTTTTCCAGTCGCCGTTTTCGTCGAGCCAGCGGGTGCCATAGTGACCATTCATCATGCGGCCCGCCGTAGCCGGTTCGTTCTCGATATTGGGATCAGCGTATAGCTGTGCGAAGAAACGTTGGATATCGCTCATGCCGGTAGCGAACATGAGTGTTTGATCGCGATAATATCCACTACGGATGTCGCCTGGTTTGAAGCATTTGGCCAGTGCCACCTGTGCGAGTTCTTTTCCATCGCCGAAAATGCCAAACTTAGCTTTGCCCGTCAGTACCTCGCGACGGCCCATGAGGCTGGCTTCGCGGCTGGCCACAACGAGGCGGTAGTCGTTTAAAGCTTCTGTTTTGAATTCTTCAAAAGACATTCTTGATGACCTTGGTGAGGCAGCGATCAATGGCATATATTATATTTTAATTAAAAACCTATTTAGTGTCTTAGCTGTTTCTGACTGAACGCGAATTAAAAATGTATCCATTTCAGAAAGAGCACAAGGGGCAAAGATAACCTATGGGTGGGAAAATAGGAAAAAGTCTGTCGTATCGTTGTGGGGTGGTTGGTGGTGGTCAAATATCTGTACCTTTGCGCACATTTTTTTGTGACGAGAGGTTTCTGATTTTTTTTAAAGTGATGAACAAGACGGTAGCTTTCCATACGTTGGGTTGTAAACTGAACTACTCTGAGACATCGGCGCTGAGCCGCATGCTGGAGGTGGAGGGGTTTGTGAAAAAGGATTTTGACGAGAACGCAGACGTTTATGTGATCAATACCTGTTCTGTGACAGATAATGCGGACAAGGAGTGCAGGCAGATTGTGCGGAAGATACAGAGAAGGGCGCCTGAGGCTATGGTAGTGGTGACAGGTTGTTACGCACAGTTGAAACCTGAACAGATAGCATCGATAGATGGTGTGGACCTGGTTTTGGGGGCTGCAGAGAAATTCAATATCGCAAAACATTTGAAGGAAATAGCTGAGGGGCCTGCTGACAGAGGTGGGGCCAAGATATGTTCCTGCGATATAGATGACGTTTCAGGCTTTCACAGTTCTTACTCTGT
Organism: Chitinophagaceae bacterium; assembly: GCA_014879545.1. Taxonomy (GTDB): domain Bacteria; phylum Bacteroidota; class Bacteroidia; order Chitinophagales; family Chitinophagaceae; genus Nemorincola. The sequence goes on from JACSRV010000125.1 coordinate 9,589, forward strand.
AAGTGACCGGACGAGGACGTTTCTGAAAGTGCAGGATGGCTGCGATTATAATTGCAGCTTTTGTACCATACCACTGGCGCGCGGACATAGCCGGAGTGATAGTATTTCGGGCGTGTTGGCGAACATCAATGAACTTGCTGCCGGTGGTGTGAAGGAAGTGGTTCTGACAGGTATTAATCTTGGAGATTTCGGCAAGGGTGCTGACGGTGGAAAGACCAAAGAGGTGACCTTCTTTGATCTGGTTAAAGCCGTTGATACATCAGCTGCTACTGGTGTCGAGCGGTTCCGTATCTCATCTATCGAGCCTAATTTGCTAACCGATGAGATCATACAGTTTGTAGCAACATCCAGTCGGTTTATGCCTCATTTCCACATCCCGCTGCAAAGCGGTAATAATAATATTCTCGGGCAAATGCGTCGCCGTTATAAACGCGAGTTGTATGCGGACAGGGTGGCACTGATAAAGAAGCTGATGCCGCACTGTTGCATTGGTGTGGATGTGATAGTTGGTTTTCCCGGTGAGACCGACGCTGAGTTTCAGGATACATTCGATTTTTTACATTCCTTGGAGGTGTCTTACCTGCATGTGTTTACCTATTCAGAGCGATCGGATACACTGGCGGCAGAGATGAAGGGGGTAGTGCCGATGAATGTGAGGAACGAGCGTAACAAGATACTTCGTAACCTTTCGTACCAAAAAATGCAGTATTTCACTGAACAACATCGCGGACAGGTAAGGCCGGTTTTGTTTGAGCATGCTGAAAAGGGTGGCATGATGGAAGGGTACACCGATAACTATATCAGAGTGCAGGTGCCATATCAGTTCGAACTTGTGAATAAGATCGTCGATCAGATGGTGTGATGGATCTTTTTTTGAATGTTACGCTGTAATTAGCTTCAACCTGTTTTACCAGTGGAGATTCTTCTCTTTTTCTTTATATTGATGAAAAGTCGATTCTGAGTGATGGTCTTTAGAGTGCTTTTTGTCAGACCGAGGTGAGATTATTTTGGCGACTCTTACCAGAGTCTAAAACGATATAATTTTCAGTGATATCAGGAGTATTCGTACTCTCAGGAGAAAATTCTTCTCTTGATTTTAATCGTTAACAAAAAAATGTTTTTTGTTTTATTTTGATGAAGGGTGTCATGTTAATAAGTCGAATATTGAAATCTAATTTCTAGCTACTGTTTATATCTTTTGAATTTGCGTTGTATCTCCATGCTCCCGTTACGGTATTGTCACCTCCGCGATATGTACCGTCGGGATTAGCAAGAGGATTAATCCATATTTCGCAGTTCTTTACAAGATTGGTAATAAGTGCACTGTTGCCATTGCCGCTTAAAAGTGTATCTATTAATCTCAGCATCAATACATAACCCGTGGCTTCATCACCGTGCATTGAAGATGAATACATAAACCTCGGTTTTGGTTTTCTGAAATTTACACTGTCGCTTATAACTGCAAATAAAATCTGTCTTCCCTGGACCGTTGCTCCTGCATTATGTATCCTGCAAAGATTTGGATA
>JACSRV010000138.1 GCA_014879545.1 Chitinophagaceae bacterium
TATGACCCTGCAGGTCAACCCCATCACGCAGTATGATGTACTCAAGTTCATGCGATGAGTTGAGGCATTATTCAATTAAATGTTGAAAACGTTCACGAAAGTCAGATATTGTTTCCAGCTAGAAACAAAGAATCTATTGATTGGGATACCGTAAATCGACTAGCGCACGAAAACCCTGATTTTTCTGACTTTCTAAAGTACATTACTGAAGACTGCAAGTTGGGTAAGGTGAAAAGTGAATACGATCGTGTTTATTCACTCGAAGATATTTCAAAATACATATCAAGTAAGGGCATTAAGCCGATGGTGAAATAGTTCAATGTCTTGTTTTTTGTATCATAAATCGAAGTAGTTTGTTTAGCCGCCTGACACCGTTTTAATCAGTCTTGCTGGAGTGCGCAGCCAGTTGATGTTGTGCAGTTCCAGCGTGAAGGAGATGCTGCGCACAAACACGTTCTTATTACCGAAATTGCTGCTGAGACTGTTCCGGAAATTGTCGCTCATAACAAGCGGGAAATAGAAAGCCACTTCTTTAGACAGGTAGATCTCGATACCTCCATCGTAAAAGAATTGAGTTGCCTTTACGTTCTTGAAGCCGGGATTGGGATTGGGCATGAGACCTGCGTCAAGGAAGAGACGAACGGGTAGCCCAATCTTGGGGAGGTCTGTCTTCAGGTTGAGTGCGGCCAGCCAGTTGTCGGTGCGGTAGGCCCCGTTGTAAATAGGAACCTTAAAACCACCTTCATGGTTAGGGGATACTTGCTGCCCTTGGAAGCCATCCTGTAACATTCGCGCACGGTAGGTACCATCATACAGATAGTCGTTAATGCCGCTGTAGCTGGCGTTCAGCCAATAGCGTTGCGTAAGTGCAGGGTTGTTATTCAGCCCGAAGAACTTACCGATGTAGCCCCGCACATGCAATGCTTTCTTCTTCGCGAAGTAATCTATCCGGAGTGTTCCTTCGGCACTTATCTTGGCAAAATCGGCATTGCCATGGCCTTGAATCGCGTAACTGAACGGATTGTACATGCGGTCGTTGCGGTGACTATAAAGAACGCTTCCGTATATGTTGTTTGCGCTTTGCAATACAGGTATCGAAGTGCTGTCTGTGCCGAAGTTGATAGACTCTTCAGATATGTTGTACTGTTTTAGCGTCAGGTTGCGGGTAACGTTGCTAAGTGGGTTGCGCTCTTTGAACGTGAATGAAACCGATGGAGCCACTTTTGTGAACCGTGCGTAGATCGGTTCTTTCAGGTTTATATCGGTGCTGTTGCCATGAAAGGTTTTGGCATCGACCACCAGCATAACAGAGCTGAACATCTTGCGCGGGTAGAACGAATATCCAACAGATCCCGCGCCGGTCACGGTCTCTGTGTTGAAGGAGAACATGGGAGCTATGGCGTAGGCAAAGCGGTTCTCAGGAACTGTGAGGTTGTGAAACAGCAGTCCGGCCATAATTCCATCGTAGGAGTTTTGTGCAAATGCAGGAGCGATGAAAAGTTTGTCTTTATAAGAGCGGTTGAGACCAAGCACGGGTTTCAACACCAGACCATAGCGGTGCAACAGGGCATGACGGCGGTATTCGTTGTTGGCGGTACGCGCGTCCGGAACGATATCGTCTATGCGAAGACGGGTCCAGTTTTCAGCAGGAATTGAGGTGATTGTTTTGTGAGCAAATGGCTCTGTCCAAACTGTTGCTGTGACGCTATCTGCTGCATTCAGCGCGTTGATCTTAACCGGTGCTGTTATGCCTGTCCTGTTAACAATGGTCACTTCGGTTTTGTCGCCGGCTTTGTGGACCTTGCCAAACCTGTAGTCGATAGGTCTGTCGGTATTGAGGATGGTATCAAAGAACCAGGACAGATCTTTATCAGTGTGCTGCTGCATCGCCGCTCTGAAATCTTCGGGGTATGGGTGTGCGAAACACCACTTGCTGAAATAGGCTTTCATGGCTTTTTCAAAGGTGGCGGGCCCCATATACTCCTCGAGCCAGCCAAGCATGAGAGCTGATTTGTAGTATACATCAAGCCCGTAATTGATCATGTTGCGGAAGTGAGCTGAGCCACTATTGATCGCCTGGTCTTCGTTGGTTTGGGCCAGTTGGTAATAGATCAGCGACTCTTCAAATACCGACTTTCTCTTGCCTGTTGAATCGGGGTGCAGTGCTTTGGTGGTCTTCTGTTCATAGAATGAGTTAAGTCCTTCGTCCATCCAGGCGTGGTCGCGTTCGTTGCTGCCCAGCATGCCGTAGAACCAATTGTGGCCTGCCTCGTGTACCACAACAGTTTCCAGTTTTGCGCTTGCCATGCGGTCTATGAGGGTGAGGGTAGGGTATTCCATTCCTCCACCTGCCTTCATGTCGCCGAGGGCGGCTTTGATGGTATTGTATGGATATGGGCCTACCCATTTCCCATAGTGGTGCACGGCATCGGCCAGGTACTTGTTGCCATTGGCCCATTTATGCTGGTAGGGAGGGGTAAAGGCAGTCCATGTGGTTATCACCTTGCCGCTGCCGGGTGAAGTGACGGTGTCTTTGCGAACTATGTATCGCTTGTCGGCAAACCATGCAAAGTCGTGAACGTTGTCTTCGTGGAAGTGTATGGTTTTGGTGGTGAGTGCACTGGCCGGGAAATGCCTGCGATAAAGCGTATCGGGCGGAAGCGGCGCTGTAGCGAGGCTGTCCATGAATGCGTTCTCGGCGGCATCGGTGCAGTTGCCGGTGGCCATTACTATGTAGTTGGATGGGATAGTGATGGCCACATCGTACGTTCCAAATTCGCTGAAGAATTCGCCCTGATCGAGATAGGAGATCGGGTGCCATCCTTTACGGTCGTATACGGCGGGCTTTGGGAACCACTGGGCTACATAATAGGCCTGCCCTGTGTGACCACTACGCGAAAACACCTTAGGCAGCTTCACTCTGAACGGGGTGGCGATCTTGATGGATTGGCCCGAATAGAGTGGCTTCGGCAGGTCGAGACGAGCTATGTCGGGCGCGGCCTCGGTGGTATAGTGTTCGGCAGGAGTACCGTTCACCGTGAACTGGAGACTGTCGATATAGCCCCTGTCGACAGGTTTTGAGTAGTAGAAGTCGGAATTACGGTTCTGCTCCTGCTGGCGGGCAAACGGGGTGCGGTCGTTCCGGTATGCGTTGGCAAACAGGTGCATGTATATGATGCGCAGCGTGTCGGGCGAGTTGTTGGTATAGGTAAGCTCTTCATAACCGTTGAGGATGTGCAACTTATCGTCGAGTTTCACTTCCAGGTGCGTGGCCACATGTTGCTGCCAGTAGGCAGTTTGTGCGAAGGAAGTGCTGCTGAGGAGCAGGCAGATACCAAGGAGTCTCTTCATGGTGCTAAAATAGATGATTTTGGGCTTCCGGAGTTGTCAACCGGGTAATAACGCATTCCGCAGACAGCCAAGTATGTATGCACCGAAAAGATCCGGACGATGCTCCTGTTTCATCCGGCACCGCTGATCATCGGCCGGTATTCGGCTATTTCGCGTCAGAGGATCTTGTCTTTTACCTTCAGGTTATTCATTTTGCTCTCCCAATACAGGAGAGTTTTGTACCAGTTGAGGGTGTGGGTAGTGGGGTCATCGAAGGTGATGACTCCTTTTTTGAGTGCTTCCTTTATCTCCAGTACCCCGTCTTTAACGGTATAGCGGGTATTGTAGCCCAGGACCCGGTTGATCTTGGTGAAGTCGAGGCTGTAGCTGCGGCAGTCCTGATTGTCGGGGATGTGGATGGTTTTGGTGTCTTCCAGGAGGTCTGATATGTAAACAGCCAGGTCGCCGATGGCATAGTTCTGCTCGTTGCTGCCCACGTTGAAGGTTTGACCTGAGGCAGCCTCGGGATTCTCCATGCACAGCCTGAACGCTTCAACAACGTCTTTTACGTGAACAAACGGACGCCATTGCATGCCATCGCCCATGATGTAGATGATGCCCTCGGTGCAGCCCCTCATAGCCATGATATTGACTGCCAGATCGAAACGCATGCGGGGAGAAAGGCCGTAAATAGTGGAGTTGCGGAGTATGGTGACATTGAAGTTGTGGTCGTAGAGCGCCATGAGGTTTTTCTCGACAGCTACCTTGCTCTTGGAGTATTCGGTGAGCGGGTTGAGCTTGTCGGTCTCTGAGAGGTAGCGTATGTTGCTGAACCCGTATACACTTGCCGAGCTGCTGTAGAGGTAGTGTTTCACGCCGTTCTTTTTGGCAAGGGTGGCAAGGCGGGTAGATCCGTCGCAGTTGATAGCCTTGGTGAAAGCAGGGTCGATCTCGGAAGTTGCATCGTTGCTGAGGCCCGCCAGATCTATGACCACATCTATGTCTTTCAGCACATCTTCGTCAAAGTAGCGGATGTCATCGCGGATAATGGTTAGGTTCTTTTCGTTCAGGTCGGCCAGTTTTTCAAGACCGAAGAAGTAGCGGTCGAGCGCTACGATATGGTAGCCTTTTTTCAGGAATTCGCGGCACATGACCGAACCTACATAACCTCCTGCCCCTGCTACAAGTATCTTTTTCATGCGGTGAAGTATTTAGCGACTGTTTCAAAAATGTGTTCTGCCTCGCCATCGTCCATAATGGTGTGTATGGGGATGGCTACTATCCGGTCTTTTATAGATTCGGTATAACTGAGGTCGAATGAGCGGTACTTGTCTTTGTAATAATCGAGGCCGTGCACGGCTGTGTAGTACCTTCTTACAGTGATATTGTGCGCCTGCATGTGCGCAACGAACGCGGTGGCTTCCTCGTTGAGCACTATGGGGAAGTAGAGGTAGTTGCACTGCACATTGTTGCGGACGAGCATGGTGGAGAAGTGTTGGCTCCAGCGAGGGTCGTTGAAGAATGCCTTGTATTTAGCTATATTCTCATGACGTTTTTGCAGGATATAGTCGATCTTTTCGAGGTTCTTTAAACCCACAATGGCGGCAATCTCGGGCATCTTTGAGTTGAGGCCGGGTATGCTGACATTGCCCCTCACTTTTTCGTACTGGCCGAAGTCGCGGATGAGTGTGAGGTAGTTCTGTATCTCGTCGTCGTTGGTGACGGCCAGACCGCCCTCCATGGTATTGAAGATCTTGGAGGCGTGGAAGCTGTAGATCTCGCTGAAACCGTGGTTGCAGACATACTCGCTGCGGAATTTTGAAGCAAATGCCGGTGCGCTGTCGAAGATAACGTGCAGGTTGTGGGCCTGAGCAAATGCGGCAATGGCATCGAGATCGGGGAGGTTGCCGTAGGCGCCCACGACCACCATGAGCCTGACGCCTGACAGGTCGCCCGCCCTGGTGGTATCGAGGGTGAGTGACGCGTCCACATCGCAGAAGACCGGCCTGAGGTTGTTCATGACAATGGCATTGATGGTACCCGAGAAGGTAAATGAGGGGACCAGCACATCGAAACTCTGATGGGCGTCGTAGCCGAGTTTTGTCTTTACCGCCTGTATGAGGCTGAACAGTGCCATTTCCCCGTTGCAGAACGTGAGTGGCTTGTTGCGACAGTGCAGGAACTCCTGCAGCTTTTCTTCGAACAACCGAACGTTGGCAGAGCCGTTGGTGACCATACCGGTCCCGAGACACTTGGCGAAGTCGGCATAAACCTCGTCTATGGACGGTAGAAAGGGTTTTACGATGTTGATCTGTTTCATTCTCCTTCAGTTTGCAGTTCAGTAAAGGTGATCTTTGGTATTGCAAATGCCGGGGATGGGTTGTGGTGCAGACACCATAAATGTTGATGTGTGCTGCCCGGAGCGACAAAGGTATTGTGTACAGGTAGTGAGAAAAGATGATATAAATCATAGCGGATTAAAAAACAGGGTGTAGACTAATTGATAATTTTGCGGCGCTGTTGTGGTGCTATTTTTGCAACATCCAGCCCGCGCTTTGCCCATAGGCAGTGTGCGGATCTTTCTTCAGAAAAACCGATACTATATGACGCTTGCCATCATGCAGCCCTACTTTTTCCCGTATGTGGGGTATTTTCAACTGATACATGCCGCTGATAAGTTTGTCTTCTATGACGATGTGGCCTTCAGGAAAAAGGGGTGGATACACAGGAACAAGATATTGGTGAATGGCGGTGAACACATTTTTACGGCGCCTATAAAGAATGCCAGCTCTTTTGTGCCGATCAATCAGACCCTTATCAACCGGCAACTGTATGACCGATGGAGGACCGACTTTTTGAAGACGCTTGTTATGAGTTATGCCAAGGCTCCATATTATAGGGCGGTTTATGAACTGGTGGATGGTGTGCTGCATGAGCCACACGACACTATAGCTACTATTGGCACGGCCAGTGTGGTGGCCTGCTGCGACTATATGGGGCTGAAAAAGGAATTGGTGCTGACGGCGGATAGGTATCATAATAATGAATTGAGGTCTCAGGAGCGGGTGCTGGATATATGCAGGCAGGAGGGGGCGACTACTTATGTGAATGCGATAGGGGGTAAGGAGTTATATTCGGTAGATGATTTTGCGGCGCGGGGCATTGATCTAAAATTCATAAAGACCAGGTTGGTGAGTTATGACCAGTTTGGCGGGGAGTTTGTGCCGTGGTTGTCTATCATTGATATTATGATGTTTAATGAGCCGGAACGGATAATAGAAATGTTCGGGGCGTATGATTTTTGCTAAGGGTGCTGTTTTATGCGGAGAATTTTTTCTGCTGCCCGTGTTTTTTTGCTAACTAATTGGTTGTCAATAAAAAGGTGGGAAGTGGTGCTTCGTACTGCTTCCCAAAACTGCGCAAAACCTGCGCACTTCTGCGCATCCCGAATGCTTTCGGGACGCAGCTACTTCCCATTTGCTTCCCACTTGCCGTGATGGAAAAAATGTAATACATGCCGATCTGCCTCGTTTTCTTCAACTTCGATACAAGTTACATCAGGTGTTGCAAGGGGGCAAAAAGAATATCTGTGATAGTGCGTTTTCTGTAGTGTCATAGAGACCTCTCCCCAGCCCTCTCCGAGGGAGAGGGTGAGGTCGAATGAGGGCTTTGTCGGGGGGGGACCTACCTGCGGTAGATTGTCTGAAGGTGCGGATATGGAGGGTAGATAGACGCTTCCAAATGTTAGGATCTGACGTTTTAGTATATTGTAACTTTACTGCAATGAGGCGCACGAAATAATCAATCGGCATGTTCAGGGACACTCCAAGTAAGTATAAGCGGCATTATGGGAAGAATGAGGGTTTCGCTATATGGAGCCTGGCGTTTTCTATTTGTTCTTTTTGGTTTGGTCTGGCAGGAAACGGGGTGCGTGAATTGGCCTGGGTAGCGCTTGTTATGGGGATACTGGGTATTGTCCTTGGCGTAGTGTGTGTGACGGGTAAGCGGCGAAAAAAGAAAGACACTGCATGGCTGGCTATCATTTCATCGCCTATTGGTATTGTGGTATCACTGGATGCCCTTTTCCGGCATTGGGTGTCTGCAAATATAGAATGGCCGTAATGCGGAATGAGTTATTACTGAATAAGCCCAACCGTAGATTCACTCTGGTTTATCTGGCTAAATTGAGTCTGTTGTTTTTGGGCGGACTTAACGCAAAAGGGTGATGCCAGTGGAAAACACTGGCGAGAAAGTAGACACCAGTGGAAAACACTGGCGCCAGTGGGTTCATAATCAATCTGTTATGAAGGTTTAGGTGAGCATTTCCCATTTTTTCAATTTGCTCACCTTATGTTCACCCAAACATTGGGCAAATTCGAAAGATTTGATACGGGGCTGAAAGTAAAAAAGCCCTGAAATCATGGATTTCAAGGCTTTTGTATCGAATTGATATCGCTACCAGCGGGCTGTAAGGGACAACTTTCGAACTTTTTTGTAGAGGATTTGAAGGCAACAGAAACATTTTAAACAATAAGATGGCATATTTGAAAACGGGCCATTAGCCGGTAAATAAATCGAAATGGATGCTCATTAATCGGGCTTCTTACTCATCTGTTTACCTAGCCTTCCAAGGCCATAATACCGGATGAACTCAGAAAATGAACTTATTACTTCTGGATTATCAACCGAACAGTGGTGTTTATATTGCCGTTCTTTATCTTAATAAAATATTGCCCGTTTGCTACATTGCTAACTGACAATTTCTTATTCACCCTTCCATTCGTTACCATTGCTGTTTCTTGCAGTATAATACGCCCGAGGATATCTGTCAACGTGATCGTCACAGTGTTATCGTTATAACTATCGTCTATATTGCCAATTATCGTTACGTCACTTGTACTAGGGTTAGGTACCGCAGAAAAAAAGCAAGATGAAGTACTCATGGGTCCAGCAACTGATGTTGTATGTCTAATATACACTTCGTCACACACCTCCGAAACACATCCTAATACTGTTGTGTATTTATAGCAAACAGATACAATTCCATCGTTTCCTGCAGCTAAAGATGCTATAGACGCGGATGTGGCATTTAACATATTGCCATGCGCCACAATCGTATAGCCCGCGGAATCGGCATACCAACGAAATGTACCGCCGGGGACATTAACAAAGGAATCAAGATGCAGTATCTGGCTATAATTAATTGTGTCCGGAAGATCAATGGAGCATGCAATACTTGCCGGAACAATACTAATATCATCCAGCAGCAAATATTGTTGCCAGGCAGTTGATGAATCAATCCACGGGGCCTGCATTATCACAAGCGAACGGGCGCCGGTTGGGCCTGCATAAGTAACATCTGTAGTGTAGTAGTGCCAAAAAACGTCCGGATGCGATACCACGAAATCAGATAATAGATTTAGGCCGGAAGGAAGTGACGTTAATGCACCAGAGGAACCAATTAAAGGAAATGTGGTGCTTACGGCGACATGCACATGGACTGGTGGGGAAGTCGGAAAACCAAAAGGAACACCGGGAGGAACCGTCGCGGTAGGTGGAATATCGGCTAATTTAGCCCAAAAGCTAACGCGATAGCTTATACCATTTACAAGGCCCGACGACAATTGCCCGTTTACTGCTTCAGTACCATAAGCAGGTGCTACTGAGGCACCTGCCACTATTCCAATATAATGATCATTACCTGTTGTGTCCACGGGATGAACTGCAGGATTTATAGCCATAGAGTATGCTGGGAAACACCACCATGGTGTTGAACATCCTCGTTCATAAAGATCAGGGCTTTCTGCGTAAGCAGACCAGCAATGTGAGCGCCACATGCCCCCGCCTCCGGGAGAGGCAATGCTCTCAAAATTACCATTCAGTACAAGATCACATGCGGAAGAGCTGCAACTACCATCGGCAACGTACACATAAATATAAGTAATGTTACCCTCACTACCTGAACTGCTCACTGGTATGTAACGTAATAGTTGAACGCCTCCAGCTCCTGCAGCCGGCGTAAACATTACAGGTGTGCTAATACTGCCCGTGTTGACAGACAAACTTCCCCCACCAGCAACTACTTCAAGGCATTTAAACGTTCCGCCTGCAACGCCATGGTCATTGGCAAGAAAAGCTGCCGTTGATGGATTGATATTTACCGGTGTGGTACCTGTGGTGGTATAAGTGTATATACCTCCGGGGCTGATGCCATCATTCATTCCTGCCAATTGCAGCCCTGCGCAGGGACTTCCGCCATAACTGTAGTAGTTTAAAAAAGAAGCGCTGCCATAAACAGTGTTGACACTATATCCAATATCGCAAAATACTTGTCTTTCCTCCGGCCTTGGGTATCGTTTCATAACGCCTGGGTTGGCGGCGGCGCTATAGGTGCCCGGAGGGGCTGAGTTACTCATTACATAGTACTGGTTATTTGTTGCAGTGCCCGCAGCGCCCAAAACAAATCCGGGTGGCACATGACATTCGTCCTCAAAATGGCTAAGGCTACTGCCCCGCTCGAAACACTCGGGCGTATACACAGGTATCCCCAATGGCCAACTGCCCGAATATTTTACGCCATTACTGCAAATGGTATGATCTACAATGCTTCCAGTCTGGTACCCGGCCGGGCAAACCGAAATGCCACCAGGGGACAACGTAGCGCTTACGGGTGTAAGAACAGGATTGAAGGTCCAGTTATACATGTTGCAGCCTGAAGGTCCGGTACTCACTAGCAATGGCTGCGATAAGGCAGTTTCCAGCCGAAGATCATAACGGCTGTAATATTTATAATTTGTTCCAAAAACAGGATTGCCATTATAATCTATTAGTGTTGCGAAACCCATAGCATGCATCATCTCATGAAGGGCAATAGTATATAAGTCAATTTTGCCGGGCGCGGGCGGTGTTGTGAGATCCGTGTGCCAGGCAAGACTACCGGTAAAATTGAATTTTATAGATCCATGATAAAATGTCGGGCCTGAAGAGCCACTGCTCCATGAAGATATAGGAGCTGCGACATTTGTAAAGGCATCTTTTCCCGAATTCAAAGTTATCCAAATAGTATTGTCGACAATACCTGAAACAACCGTTGAATAAGGCATATTGAAAAACGGGCTGGCGATGCCTGCGGCAGAACCGGACAACCCTGACCCAACCAGGATATTTACCTTTTGGCCTGTTGCTGCACATGGTGAGTTAATAAACGCAGATAAGTCTGTTAGTACACGGCACAATACATTCAGCCTGGCTACAGATGTGGCATCGCTACCATCCATTCCACAACCGGGCTCTAGGTACAACTGAAAGTATCCGGAACTACAACTGGCAGCCACAGCGGCGGGTGTGCCGTTTCCGTTAGCAATTGCCTTAAGCGATCTACCAATTGTTATCTCGCTCAGCGAATACTTTTTCCCATAAAGGTCTTGTACCGTGTCAAGGTAGCCACCAGGTGTGAAATGTGTTGTTCCTTTATTCTCAATTTGCTGCGCCTGCAAGAATACTGGCATACATTGAACAGCCAAAAGCAAAGCCAAAAATAAAAAACGATTCTTAGGCATATAGGGGTATTAGCATTGCAATATTACAACATATTTTACTGTCAAACAACTTGTCTTGTTGTTAAATAGATATGTTTCCAAAACCATCATCGTCAAAAAACGCTCTTCCAGTGTTTTGATCCCAAAAAGATATAAGGCACAAAACCAAAAAGCCTCACATTTTTATGAAGCTTCTGCGGGACTGTAAGGGACAACTTTCGAACTTTTTTGT
>JACSRV010000044.1 GCA_014879545.1 Chitinophagaceae bacterium
ACCCCGAAGGGGTGACATTATTATAGCTGGGATTACCCAACATCACACAAAACCCCGTAGGGGTGACATTATTATGGCCACAACATCGTTCCGTCTCCCTTTCATCAATCACCCAAAATTGTGAATATCTTCCCCCTGCCACCGGGGCACTTTGGCATATCATTTGTGCATTCCTGGCACCATCACCAACCATCTTTATGACCCTAAACCAATTTTACTGCTTTCCACCGCGGGAGTTTTTTGAGAGTTTTTGCTCACTTTTCGCTCACCCAAAAAGATATAAACAACTGACTATCAATACCAGAATGGACTCCGTGGCAAAATGCTCACTTTTTAAAAATGAGAGTTTTTGCCACCACTTGGTTATTTTGCAGCCTGCTACCCCTCGCCCGTCATTTAGGTAGCAGCCTGAGCATCGGAAGCCGTACCGCCCCATCCAAACAAAATTTTCCCCAATTGTTTTGTTACTTCTGAATTTTCAACATACCTTTGCACTCCAATTTCTCATATTGCTCTTATTTTAAGGTTGCATTGGGAGAGTTGTAATCCCCGTCAAACGGGAAAAATCAATTCGTTAACACCAAAAAAAGTTCTAAATGGCTAAAGAAATCAGCGGCTTTGTAAAGCTGCAGGTAAAAGGCGGCGCAGCGAATCCAGCGCCTCCGATCGGCCCGGCGCTCGGCTCTAAAGGCGTCAACATTATGGAGTTCTGCAAGCAGTTCAACGCTCGCACGCAGGACAAAGCCGGTAAAGTGCTTCCTGTAACACTTACCGTGTACACCGACAAATCATTCGACTTCGTTATCAAGACCCCTCCTGCAGCAGTGCAGTTGATGGAACTTGCGAAGCAGCCTAAAGGTTCTAAAGAGCCAAACCGTCAGAAAGTAGGTAAAGTTACATGGGCTCAGGTCGAAGCGATCGCTCAGGACAAAATGCCTGACCTCAACTGCTTCACCCTCACCAGCGCTATGAGCATGGTTGCAGGTACAGCACGCAGCATGGGCTTCACTGTAGAAGGAACGCCACCTGAAGGCATCACTGTTAAATAATAGCCGGCGGCTCTAACAGTATTTTTTACCTTATTTAAAGAACTGACAATGGCAATTACAAAGAAAAGAAAAGCTGCAGAAGCTAAACTTGATAAAAATAAAGTATATACACTTGCTGAAGCCGCAAGTGTGGTGAAAACAGTTAACCTCACCAAATTCGACAGCTCGGTAGACGTTCACATCCGCCTGGGTGTAGACCCTAAGAAAGCTGATCAGGCTATCCGTGGCACAGTTACACTGCCTCACGGTACAGGTAAAACAAAGCGCGTACTCGTTCTTTGTACTCCTGATAAAGAAGCTGAAGCAAAAGCAGCAGGAGCCGACTTCGTTGGTCTGGACGAGTATGTTCAGAAAATCGACGGCGGTTGGACAGACGTTGACGTGATCGTGGCTACTCCATCGGTGATGCCTAAGATTGGTCGTCTCGGTAAGATCCTCGGTCCTCGTAACCTCATGCCAAACCCTAAAACAGGTACAGTTACCAACGACGTAGCTGCAGCTGTTACAGAGGTAAAAGGTGGTAAGATCGCCTTCAAGATCGACAAAGCAGGTATCATCCACGCTTCAGTTGGTCGCGTATCTTTCGAACCAAAGAAACTGGCTGAGAACGCTCAGGAACTGATCAATACACTGGTGCGCATGAAGCCTGCTACTGCCAAAGGTACTTACCTCAAAGGCATCAGCATGGCATCTACAATGAGCCCGGGCCTGGCGATAGATCCGAAAAGCGTAGCGTAATAATAAATGTGCGACAGCACAGAAAAGTAAAAACTATTTAATAACAATTTGAATCCGGAAAACAGAAAAGCGTAACACAACATTTTCGCATTTCCACAATTTCAAATTCTCAATTTTTTACAATGACTCCTGCTCAAAAAAATGAAGCAATAGAAGTACTCAAGGCGAAATTCGCCCAGTACAGCAACTTTTATGTCACCAATACCGAGTCTCTTACGGTAGAACAGGTGAGCAAGCTCCGCAGGCTTTGTTTCGAAAAGAACATCGAAATGAAAGTTGCGAAGAACACGCTCATCCGTAAAGCCCTCGAGAGCTTCAACGATGACAAATACACAGGTCTTTACGACTCTCTGCATGGCGTTACCGCGCTCATGTTCTCTGATTCTCCAAAAGAGCCTGCAATGATCCTGTCTTCTTTCCGTAAAGAGGGCAACATCGAAAAACCAGTTCTGAAAGCCGCTATCATCGATACTGATGTATTCGTTGGCGATAATCAGCTGGTTGCTCTTACAAAGATCAAGACGAAGAACGAGCTCATCGGCGAAGTTATCGGCTTGCTCCAGTCTCCTGCAAAACGCGTTCTGGCTGCCCTCCTTCACCACCACGAAGGAAAAGCAGAAGCAACTGCAGCAGAGTAAGTTACCACGGGAATGGAACACATTCCCGCACAAATCCGGCTTCCAAGTCCAATATAAATTTTAGAGTACGCAGTAAACAATTTTAAAAAAACAACAAACTAAAACATAATACAATGGCAGACGTAAAAGCATTAGCCGAACAATTAGTAGCCCTGACTGTAAAAGACGTACAGGAACTGGCTGACATTCTGAAAAACGACTACGGTATCGAACCAGCTGCTGCTGCAGTGGTTGTTGCTGCAGGTGGTGGCGACGCTCCGGCAGCTGCTGCTGAGAAAACTTCTTTCAACGTTATCCTGAAGAGCGCAGGCGCTTCTAAACTGAACGTTGTGAAAGTGGTTAAAGATCTCACTGGCCTCGGTCTGAAAGAAGCTAAAGAACTGGTAGACGGCGCTCCTAAAGCAGTTAAAGAAGGTGTTAGCAAAGCAGAAGCTGATGACATCGCAGGCAAACTGAAAGAAGCAGGTGCTGAAGTAGAACTCGCTTAATTGCCGACTTCACATACAGTAAATATTAAAGCCCCGGGAAACCGGGGCTTTACATTTCTTATATAGTAACGGTCTTTACTTTCAACCGCTGTGAGGTCTTACATTTTTTTGTAGTTCAGCACACCCTTCGACACGTTCATGATCTTGCCGGTAGTGGACACCGCCTTGAAGTAGAAAACACCTTTGATAGCATCGGTATCATTATACGTCATTTTAATTCCGCCTGAGTTGCCGAAATAGCTGTAATAAGGACCTTCGGTAAGGCTTGTCTTGTCGGTCACAGAACCGTAGCGACCATAGTTCTCCCACTGTATAGGATACACATTGTCCGGACCCCAAACATCACGCAGATACAGTTGCAACACAATATCGCTCTTGTCTTTATAACCGGTTATCACATTCGCCCCCGATGAATCAAGCGTGAAGGTAACATTGTCAGCCTTCCAGCCACTGCCGTTTATCTCCGCACTAAGAACATCATCACCATTACCCCACGTAAATTCCTTACTGGTAAGAGGTGTAACAGGGTTCACTGCACCATTGCCATTGCTCTGCGGATCGGCAATATAGTCGCCGTTGTTGCACGACACAATACCAAGGACAAATAAACCTGCCAGCAGGCTGTAGAGTTTCTTCTTCATGACCGGAAATTATCAGGCTAAAGATAGGGCAAAAAATATAATTTTGATAAACTTTTTAGGCCCCAGCCGTACATGCGTTACTCCCACATTTTATTGGTATTGCTACTCTTTGTCTGCGGATCAAAACTCTCGGCACAGCAGCCTGTGCGTGCCCGGATCATTGAAAGGGGTACGTCAGCACCCGTCCCGTTTGCAACTATACGGTATGGTGCAGGAAACCAGGGGGTAATTGCCGGTCTGGATGGTTACTTCGAGATTCCCACGGCATCACCGGTTCCCTCCTCAGTAGAGGTGTCGTGTATGGGATACAAAACTCTGGTTATTACACTGCCCCTATCGGGCAATACAGTGGTGCTGGAACCCGCCGGCAAAGAGCTGGCAGAGGTGACTGTAAAACCGCCTTATGAAAAGATACGCCGCATCCTGAACGAGACCATTAAAAACAAGCCGGCCAATGACCCCGATAAATATGACCGCTACCGGTGCCATATATATTATAAAATGCTTGCCGATGCCGCCCTGCCCGATTCTAACGCAGCCAAAGACACCTCGGTCGGCATCAAAGAATTCAAAGCATTCTCCTCTCGCCAGCACTTGCTCATGTCAGAGACCTACAGTATCCGCTACTGGGAGCGCCCCGGCAAACTGCAGGAAGACATACTTGCCACCCGGTTCTCGGGCCTGAAAAAGACAGCTTTTACAAGTATTATCACAGATGTACTACCCTTCCATGCCTACACCGAATACATTACTCTGAACGGCAAGGACTATCACAACCCGGTGAGCCCCGGGTATAACCTGCACTACCGCTTCAACCTGTCGGACGAACTATTGGATGGCACCGACACCATCTGGGTGCTGAGCTTCAGGCCGAAAGGCATAGCAGGAAACAGCCTTACCGGCAAGGTCTACATCCACTCCGACGGATTTGCCATATCACGCCTCGTTGCAGCGGTCAAAGATCCTGGCATGGAGCAGACCGTGCGCATAGAACAGGAATACAAAAGGATTCCTTTCGGGCCAAAGGACAGACGCTGGTTTCCGGGGCAGCTGAACTACGTCATTGAACGCGCAATGAAGGCCGACAAAACACCCTACACACTGCAAATGACAGGCCGCTCTGTTATAGACTCCATATCATGGGATGACAACGATGTTCGTTTCGACAAGCGCCATACCGTGCGGCTTGCCGGTGGCGCCACCGACCATAGCGATAGCCTGCTGAACCGCTACCGTCCCGCCACACTGGACGCAAAGGAACAAATGACCTATCACGTTATCGACAGCCTGGGGGCAAAGGTGAAGGCAGACAAGATAATGGACCATATGCGCAATCTGCCCAAGGGGCGTATATCTGTAGGGCCGATTGATCTAGATCTGATGCGACTGTTGTCTTACAACCGGTATGAGAACATAAGGCTGGGAATGGGCTTGCAGACTAACGACCGTATCCTGAAATGGGCCTCAGTAGGCGGATGGGCTGGATATGGCTTCGGAGACAAGCGATGGAAGTATGGTGGCTTCGCTGAATTCTACTTTGACAAGTACAAAGAGTTTGTGCTGCGCGGCAGTTATGCCGATGATCTTGGCGATCCGGGCAGAATACAAATAGCCAAAGAACTGGACAAAAATTACCTCAGGAAATTCCTGCTCACGCGCGTTGACCTCACAAAAACCTACACGGTTTCGATGAGTGGAAAAATCGGCTACTGGAGTACTGAAGTTGCCGCCGAAGAACAACAATTCACCCCAAACTACAACTACGCACTGCGCCTAAACGGAGAAGACCATGCGGCATTCCGTTCCAGAGAGGTATCAATAAATCTTCGCTACGCATACGGAGAACGGACAGCACCCATTTTCGGCACGTACATGCGCACTGACAGCAAATACCCTATATGGTTCGGGAAAGTAACAGGCGGCGAAATTACTGCCGGCATGCCTTATGAAAAGTACATCAAAGCGGTGTCCGGCTTTCTTTGGCGCGGGCACCTCAATCGCGTGGGCACAGAACACATCATGTTTGAAGCCGGAAAAATATGGAGCGATGGGCCGCTGCCTATCTCACGTCTTTTTGCCGGCAATGGCTTCAAATACGATCCACGCTATGCGTTCTCACTCTACGGTTTTGGCGGCATTATGACATTATTCCCCTACGAAGTTTACACCGATCGCTTTGCTCAAGCTGTCTTCCGCCACGACATGGACTGGAAACTATACAAACTGGAATCACCGGACTTCGACCTCAGCTCTGCGCCTAACATTGCGCTTCAGTACGGAGTGCTTTACGGAGACCTCAAAAACACGGCTGCCCACCAAAGTATTGACATCATGGTTCCTTCAAAAGGCTACCACGAAGCCGGCATGCTGCTGAACAACCTTATTCGCCTTCGCTCAAGAAGCTATTACCAGTCTTTCAACATCGGGTATTTCTACCCACTCAACACATCGGGACCTATTGACCTTGAAAAGAAAGGCAAAATAGTTATCGGCGCATCCATAGAACTGTGACGACCGGCTTACGGCCGCTATTATTCAACACTTTAGACTAATTTTATACAAATAACCAACCATTCTAGATAATGAAAAACAAGATGAGCCTTAAGTGGGCTATCCCTGTTATGGCAATGAGCACACAAATACTGACAGGTTGCGGCAGCGGCACCGCCGACAACAAAGCAGCCAAAGCAGACACGACCATGGTAGCCGATACTTATGACGAGAACTTCGTGACCGAAGCACAGTCGTTTGCCGACCTGCAACTATTGCGCTACCAGGTACCCGGTTTCCGCAACCTCACATTGCAACAGAAGAAACTGGCCTACTACCTGTATGAAGCAGCACTTTGCGGCCGCGATATCATCTATGACCAGAAGAGCAAAGACGGTATCATGCTACGCAAAACCATTGAGGCTGTTTACGGCACGTACAACGGCGACAAGAATGCTGAAGACTGGAAAAAATTCGAGACCTACTGCGGACGTGTGTGGTTCAGCAACGGCAACTACCACCATTACGGCAACGATAAGTTCATTCCCGAATGTAGCTACGAATACTTTGCAGGCATAGTTAAAGCCAGCGACACAAGCAAACTGCCGAAGACTGAGGGCGAGAGCGTAGACGCATTTCTCGCGCGCGTAAAGCCTGTGGTTTATGACCTGAAATACATGCCGAAAGTAGTGGACCTGCGTCCGAACATCGACAACATCGTGAACTCTGCCAACAACTTCTACGAAGGGGTGACCCAAAAAGAAGTAGAAGCATACTACGCCAAATTCGACACCAAGGGCAACGCACCTTCCTGGGGCCTTAACAGCAAAGTGGTGAAAGAAAATGGCCAGATTGTAGAAAAGACCTGGAAAAGCGGTGGCATGTATGGTGCTGCAATAGACAAGATAGCAGGGTGGCTGGAAAAAGCTGCTGGCGTTGCCGAAGACTCGCTTCAGAAAGCATCGCTGGAACTGCTTGTTAAGTACTATCGCACCGGCGACCTGAAAACATTTGACGACTACAGTATTGCATGGGCAAAGAACACAGCACCATCTATCGACGCGGTGAATGGCTTCATAGAAGTGTATCTGGACGCTATCGGCAAAAAAGGAAGCTTTGAAAGTACTGTATCACTGAAAGATATGGAGGGCACAAAAAAGATCGAAGCTATCGCGAAAGAAGCGCAGTGGTTCGAAGACAACTCTCCTATCATGAAGGAGCATAAAAAGGAAACGGTGAAAGGCATTACCGCCAAGGCTATCACTGTGATAGTGGAAAGCGGAGATGCTGCACCAAGTACGCCAATAGGTATCAACCTGCCAAACGCAGACTGGATACGCAAAGACTATGGTTCTAAATCGGTATCACTCAGCAACATCGTACACTCGTACAACGTTGTTGGAGCAAAAGGCGGCATGACAGCCGAATTTGCCGTGAACGACACGGTTCGTGAACGTTTGAAACAACATGCAGCACTTGCATCTGACCTGCACACCGATATGCACGAATGTATCGGACACGCATCGGGCAAGATCAATGACGGCGTAGAAACCACAGACAAGACACTTAAGAACTACGCGAGCTGCCTTGAAGAAGCACGCGCCGACCTGGTGGCTCTGTATTTCATTATGGACAAAAAGCTGGTGGACATTGGTGTTATGCCAAGCCTTGAAGTAGGCATGGCAGAGTATGACAGCTATATCATGAACGGCATGATCACGCAGCTTACCCGACTGAAGCCCGGAGACAAGATTGAAGAAGCGCACATGCGCAACCGCGCATTGGTGGCTCGCTGGGCATATGAAAAAGGCAAGAAAGACAATGTGATCGCCATGTTTAAGCGCGACGGCAAAACGTTTGTTCAGGTAAACGACTACAACAAATTGCGCGACCTGTTCGGCCAACTGCTTCGTGAGATACAGCGCATAAAATCAGAGGGCGACTACAAAGCCGGAAAAGCTCTGGTAGAAGGTTACGGAGTGCAGGTAGATCCTGTATTGCACAAAGAGATACTGGACCGCTACGCCAAACTGAACATGAAACCTTACAAAGGATTCATTCAGCCCCGCCTGGTGCCTGTAATGAACGGAAACGAAATAACAGACGTAAAGGTTGAATACCCTGACAATTTCTTCCAGCAAATGATGGAATACGGTCAGAAGTACGCATTCCTCCCGGTGAAAAACTAATACATATTAATTCACAGAAATAGAAATAGCCTGCCGATCGGCAGGCTATTTTCATTGAATAATGTATCAGATATTAACGCGCTTCGGCAGTACCGTTTGCCTGTGCCTGGATCATCAGTTGCCTGTACTTCTGAGCATTGGCCGAATCGCCGAGGAAACGGTAAACATTGCTCATACTCATAAACACGTTTGGCGGCTGCACCGGGCGCGCCTTCAGTGATCGCTGATAGAACTGTGCCGACTCGTTGAACATGCCCTTGTTACCGTAAGACGCACCAAGGTTGGCCAGTGCATCAGCATTGTTAGGATCGTAGGAGATGACACGCGACAACGTTTTGATAGATTCATCGAGCCTATTGGTGCGCAAGAAAACACCACCCAGGTTCACCAATGCCTGCGTGTTAAAGCTATCGAGCCTTATGGTGTTTGTGTACGAAACAATTGCTGAATCGATCTGCCCGCCAAATTCATCGGCATAACCCTTTATTAGGTACACATCGCTATTGTTGGGCAATATGGCCAAACTGCGGTTCAGACATTCATTCGCATTCTTGTAAAGTTCGCGCTTCAGCAGCGCATCAGGCTCTTTGCTGATCATTCGGGTATATTCCACGCCCATCAGGTATTGTGCGCGCCAGCTGTTGGGTGCAGTCTCCAATCCGGTTTTGTACAACTCCAGATTGCTGCTCCATGCTTCATTACGCGCCACAGTCTTGGCACCATACAACACACTGATGACCGTAACCACAATAAACAATGGACGTGCTGTAGCAAACGAAACATTCGCAGTATCCACCTTTAGCAACTTAGACAATAAGACAACCAAAGCAATACAGAATGCAAGAGAACCTGTATAGATAAAACGTTCTGCCATTGTAGCGCCAATGTCAACTAAAAGATTGGAAGTAATAACCACCGAGAACGCGTAGAACAGAATACAATATGCGAAGACATCGCGTTTTGCGAAGTTTTTCACTGCATAGACCGCCAGTGCTGCAATGACCGCAACTGCAGCCAGCGCCTTGGGATCTGAGAACCCGATGATCGGGATCTGATTGAAAGAATAATCATAAGAAAGCGGATGTGGGAACACCAGAATGATCAGATACTTCAACTGAATGAACAGAGTAGTAGCGAGCTTTTCCGCATAGTTGGTGGCAGCCATCAGGGCATTGTTATTCACAAGTATGCGCACCTTTTCTCCATCGCTTTCAATAAAGAGCGCACGCATCACCATGTAACCGGCAGCCACCGCGGCATACGGTATCGCAAATCTGGCAGCCTTTGCAAGCGGGATATCCTTCCTGAAGAAATATACGGTCATGGGCGCTATCAGCACCAATGCTATTGGTGTCTCTTTAGACATAAGGGCACAGAAAAACAACACTGCCGACAAGATCATATTCTTTGCCTTGCCATCATCGGCATACTTCATGGTCTGAAGCAACGCCAGAGCCGAAAACAATAGCCCCATTACTTCATCGCGGCTTTTTACACTGGCAACAACTTCGGTGTGCATAGGATGCAATGCAAACAGCAGCGTCATGAAGAACGGTACAAATTCGGACATGCCCTTGAACATCTTACGCAGAAGAAGGAAAAGCACAACGATCTGAACGGTAAAAAGTATCAGGTTGATGAGGTGACCGGTATGCGGGTCAAAACCGAAAATATCTTTCTCGGCAGCAAAACTTGTCAGCATCAACGGACGATAAGACGCATCATGATGTTTGAACACACCATAGTAAGCAGCGTGTGTAAAGAACTCGCCTATCGCCGATAAACCCTTGCTCACATTCGGGTTGTCCTTTGTAAAGAAAGGATCATCCAACGTGTACTCATACCCAATGACCCTGATATTCACTACGAATGCAACTACTGCAAGGACGATCAGCAATATCTTGTTGGGTTTGGTGGCCGCCTCGGTCAGGTCCGGCATATGCTGCACCGGGCGTGGCTGCTGGCTACCCACCACCTGTGGTTGAGGCTTGACTTTTGTCTGTTTCTGTTTTGCCATAAGGGCTGAAGATATTATGTAGATTGTTTAACAATAGTCAGAAGTTATCGCACACTAAACAAAAACGTAGGAGTGCGGCGTAAAATCTTCCTAATTTTAATGCCTAAACAAATATACACATGTCATCACACTTACTGTTAATCCTGAATTTCCTGTTTTTATTTGGCGGGGCCGCCAAGGCTCAGGTGCCAGCTAGCATCTACGATTTTAAAGTTGCCGGACTAGAGGGCGGTACAATAGATTTTTCAAAATTCAAGGGCAAGAAGATCCTCATCGTCAACACCGCTTCAGAATGCGGCAATACTCCGCAATATGCTGACCTGGAGGCGTTGCACGAAAAATACAAGGACAAACTGGTGATCGTAGGTTTCCCTGCAAATGACTTCGGGGCGCAAGAGCCTGGCTCAAACGCCGAGATCGCGCAATTCTGTAAGAAAACGTATAAAGTAAAGTTTCCGATGGCAGCCAAGATCTCCGTTAAGGGGTCAGAAATGGCGCCGATATACCACTGGCTCACCGAGAAAAAGCACAATAAATACATGGACAGTGAGGTAAAATGGAATTTTCAGAAATACCTCATTAACGAAAAGGGAGAGCTGGTTGCTATGTTTGCTCACCGCACCAATCCTTCCAGCCAGGAAGTAACATCTGCGATCGAAAAATAATCTGCTCGATACCGGTTTTATTAAAAGCCCGGCTAGCTGCCGGGCTTTTTTGTGC
>JACSRV010000217.1 GCA_014879545.1 Chitinophagaceae bacterium
GTGCGCCCGGTGTAAATGATGGACCACCTACTATCGTACCCGCCTGCTCTTCAAGTGTGGTCCACGTGCTGCCGCCGTCAGTAGAATACTGTATGGTAGCTGCAGCATCAGGTGATGCTGACAACAAGTACTGGTCGAACTTCAATATAGCCGAGCCGTAACCCATTGTATTAAATGATGTAGATGTAATGGTGCTGTTCGTCAGTGTGCCCTGAGCTGCTGACTGCAACATGTCTGTACCGTCGCCCGGTGTACCATCAGCTGAAGTAGCTGAGGTAACTATCTGCCACCTGTTCGCAGGCGCTGCACTACCCGTAACAACCCAGCCGCTAAGGCCGCTGTTGAAATCCTGGTTTACCAGAGAAAACACCGGATCAGGAGAAGTAGCCACGAATGGAACTGACTCACCCATACAAATGGTCGAAGTACCCGATGGTGTCACAGAAACCACCGGAAGTGGATTGACTGTTACCACCTCTGATGAGAAACAAAGGTTTGGCAGTGTGTAAGTGATATTAGCAAGTCCTGAAGACACACCAGTTACAACACCAGTTGTTGGTGCCACAGTAGCAATACCTGTCAGACCGGAAGTCCATGTTCCACCCGCAACAGAGTTGCCAAGTGTAACTGACGCTGCCTCACATACCGAATGCGGACCTGAGAACGGAGCAGGTGACTGAAGAACCGTGATAGCTGCCGTGCTCGCCGGAGCGCTGACACAACCTGCAACTGAGGTAACACGCACACTGTATGCACCTGACGATGCTACAGACGCCGGAACATGCGTTGTTGAGTTGCCCGTTGTTGTTGCTGAGTATGACGAAGGACCGCTCCATGTATATGATACAACACCGCCTGATGTACTACCCGCAGTAAACGTGAGTGTTGAATTAGCGCAAATAGTAGATGCAGATGTTGACATTGATGCAACAGATGGAGTCGCGTAAACACCCACAATACGAGTTACAAAACAACCGCCTGTAACAGTATATGTGATACGAACCGCGCCTGAAGCAACGCCTGTTACAACACCGGAAGCGTTTACAGTAGCTACGGCAGTGTTACTGCTTGACCATGTTCCACCTGATGTAGCAGAGGCAAGGTTTGTAGTTCCTCCGACACACGCATAATTGGTGCCTGTAATAGCGGAAGGAGTAGAACATGGTGATTGTATCACAACTTTATAGTCGCGCGTTTCACCATAAGTGGTTGATGGTGTAACACATGAAGGTATGCTCGGATAAGTAACACCACCACAGCAAGATGAATAGTTACCTACTATCCTCATGCGGTGTGTACCAGGGGTTGCACCAGCAGGAATAGTCAGAGTCATTGTGTTAGCACCTGAAGTTGAAGTGGAGCTGGTCAGTCCACCGCCGATCGTTTCTCCCGGAGACGTGAACACGCCGTCATCATTAAAGTCTATCCATATCTGAACTGAATAGTTACCTGCGTATGAGTTACCACCTATTGATGCTGAGTAAGTTGAACCAGGAGCCAACGTTACTGACATGGTGCTGTACCTGTCGGTATAGTTTGCACCTGTTGCGCCACAAGACGAAGATGGATCAGAAATTGATGTACTCAGAATTCCGGTGAGTGATGCAATACTCGTTGGCATCGCCAGACCACCGCAAGATGTACCATAACTAGGTGTACAATAAGTAGGAGGAACAAAAGTCACCATCGTATTAGACGATGTTGCTGTTCCGAATGATGGACAAGTAACGTTACACTGGAAATAAGTGTTTGCACTCAATCCGGTAAATGTATAAGTAGAATTAGTTGCTCCGGCAATGTTGGTGAATGAACCTGCAATACCCGTTGGCGATGAACGCCACTGATAGGTAAGACCACCCGCTACCGAAGTACCTGAGAGGCTAAGCGTGAAAGATGTTGAAGGACCACCGCTCGTTGGCACAGACGCTGATGTTCCGGCTGTAGGGCTGGCAGAACAAACGTTTACACCTGATGCACTAACTGCAACAGTTGCCGAAGATGCACCACCGCCTGATATCGTAATGTTGCCGGACAAAGCACCTGAAGCCGTTGGGCACGCACGCACAAAAATTGTCTGTGCTGCAAGAGCTGAAGATGTGTAGGCAAGCGATAATGAAGAAAACCAAAGTGAGCCATCAATAGAAACCTGGAAATTGGTGGGGGCAGTCAGAGTAAGTGTACCAGGTGCTCCTGTGAGGTTAGCACCCGAAACCGTGAATGAAATCTCACCACCACATGTACCGGTTGTTACGCCACCCAATGAAAGAGTGCTGCTTGATGTGAAGATAGATGGAGTAAGATTAGTTATCACAACATATCCATTACCTGTACGGAAACCCGCAGTCATTGAGGCTCCGGTAACACCTGCTCCACCATTGAAAGATGAACCACCACAGCCACTGCCCGCGTATGCGCCACCCGCACCATACCAGCCGCCGCCACCGCCGCCGCCATAATAACTTGGATATGCATTACCACCGGCACCAAATGTACCCGCACTTGATGAAGTTCCTGCTGCACCCCCGGCAGTTTGAGTACCGGGTCCACCACAGTTCGACGCGTTGTAGCTTCCACAGCTGTTACCATTCGCGCCTGTGAGGCCACCGCCATCACCACCGTTTTCACCACAGTTGTAGCCTGAGCCACCACCACCGGCACCAACCAGCAAACGGCTGGCGAGCGCAGTAGTCGTTGCACCTGAAACGGTACGGATATCTGACGAACCGCCACCACCGGCACCACCACAACCACCGGCTACGGAGCCGGCACCACCTTGTGCACCACCGCCGCTATTAGACCCGCCAACTACTGCCGTAGACCCGCACGAACCAGATGGGGGCTGCTGACCAACATAAACGTAGATTACCTGACCAGGGGTAACAGCTACTGTTCCCTGGGCACGACCACCCTTACCACCAGTTTGCACTGGGCTTGTGTAGTTTCCTCCCTGTGCTCCGGCAACATCTACAAGAATCGACGTACACCCGGTGGGCACGGTGTACGTTTGCATACTTCCGGTGTAATTGAAGGTGGTTGACTGCGCAACCACTTTCCCGGCCGTCAGGAAGCCAACAAAGGCTACCAGATAGAAGAATAGGTTTTTGTTCATAAGCTTAGTATTTGTATTTCCGTGTTAAATTTTTTCGTTTAAAGTCTCTGTTCATCAGCATTTCAGCACTTTGTTCACGCTACCCGCAAATCACTGCTCGCAGTAAAAAACGTGCCGAATTTCGAAACCGATAAATTACAGAGGAAGTAAACTTAACGTTTTCTTTTGAATTACCAAATTTTTTCAGCTATTTTCAAGTCAACAATTTTTAATTTGTGGTACATCCTGTTGATAACCAACAAATGTGTAGTGCCCATCCTCAAAAATACTACACAGTCCGTTCTCTTTAACAAACAGTAATTTTTAACAGGAAAATAGTCGCTTCAAGCTACCACTTGACCAGTATAGTATTCTTGCCGCGGGCAACTTTAAGACATACATAATATTACATAATATAAATTGATCAATACTATAACACTTGACAATAAACAAAGGCCATTAGTAAGGCCTATATAATCAAAACGCCCAACAGCCCACCAGTGATATGACCCTATTCCCGGTGTTTTCCGCCCCTTTCTCAGTTCATTGAAAGAACATTTATTACATTTACGTCATACTACCCGACGCGAAAAAATTGTGTGCGCAACTCACAATCGCAAGATCACTGTCGTCTTATGAGGTAGATTCAATCATCAAACAAACATGATTATGAAAAAACTCTTTCCGCTCGCCTTACTGATGCTGTTGTTAAAATTGACAGCTACTGCCCAGTCAGTAACAGTAAGTGTCCCTGTCACACCGTGCAACAACGATGGTGTCATTACTGCGAATATCACCGGCCTTACGCCACCGCTCACAGTTTCGTGGACAACAACCGGCACGTTGGGATCGACCATAACGCACACAATAACCGGAACCACAGACGCGCTTACCTCTTACAGCGGAGGCCCTGTGTACATTTCGGCAACCGATGGCACAGGCTCAGCATACACTTTCTTTACCGGCATGCCGCCGATGACCTATACCCTCTCCGCAACTCCGGCGGTTTGTCCTGCTCCGGGCACAATTACAGCAAGTGTCGCAGGTGGCACAGCACCCTATACCTATCAATGGTATAACCGATCAACCGGTTCTATAATTGCATCGGGCAACCCGGCATCATTGCCCACGGCCAACTATGGTGTGGTGATCACAGATGCGGCGGGATGCGTTTACGGATCTCGTGTTGCAGACGATGGCGGTGGAATGATAGACTATGTGTCTTTCACAGCAACCCTCACAGCAACACCGGCTAACTGCCTTAACGGAACTGCAACTGTTTCCGCAATCGGATCAGGCGCCGTTGCACCGATCAGCTATCTGTGGTCAACCGGTGCCACAACCGCAAGTATTTCAGGCCTGGCAAAAGGCAACTACAACGTTACTATCACCGATGCACTCGGCTGTGTAGCGCAGGCTGATAGCGCATTTGCGCCGGGCGGACCAACAAACATCAATGTGCCCCAGGCAATAACTTTCTCTCTACCTGCTACTACAACACCGGCAACATGCGTCGCTTCAAACGGCGCGATCAGCGTATTCCCAGCCGGAGGTACTGCACCTTACTCTTATTCCTGGAGCACAGGTGCAAGCACTGCAGCCATAACCGGACTTAGTGCTGGCATGTACAACGTCACTGTAACTGACGCAAACGGGTGCTCAGGCTCAAGCTCGTATTACGTGAGCGCTTCAACACCCATCACACTCACCTATACAAGCTCACCAAGTCTTTGTACAAGCCCGTCCGGCAATGCATCTGTGATAGCGGCCGGTGGCACTCCTCCATACAGCTACTTGTGGTACACCACTCCCGTACACACTACGGCAACTATTACCGGCATGAATGCAGGCACATACAATGTGAAAGTAACAGATGCTGCAGGCTGCATCGCAACCGGGTCGGTAGTTATCAACCCGATCAACATCATCACAGGTGCATTCACTTCAACCAGCCCACTGTGTGCACTTTCTAACGGCAGCCTGGGCATCACTCCAACAGGCGGCGCTACCCCATATACGTACCTATGGAATACCGGTGCAACTGGCAGTTCTATCTCAAGTATTCCACAAGGGCATTACTCGGTTCGCGTCACCGATGCAATGGGTTGCCAGATCAACAAATCGTTTTCCCTTAGTTCTTACTCTCCGGTTGGCATTGGCATTTCATCAACAGACGCCTCTTGTATATTCGCCAATGATGGAAGCCTTACCGCTACCGCATTTGGTGGCACGCCTCCATATAGTTATGGTTGGGGAACAGGAGGTACAACAGCAACTGTAACAGGGCTGGGTTATGGTCACTACCGGGTCAATGCTACAGACGCAGCGGGATGCGTAGCAAGCAAACATGCTTACCTTGGCTACGACACGGCGGGCACAAGCTGCTACTGCACTATAGAAGGAACTATTTATGCTGATGCAAACGGTAACTGCCTGCAGGAAACAGGCGAGGCAGGCATACCACATACTCAAGTATATTGTTCAGGTATAGGATACACCTATACAGACGGTGCCGGACACTATTCATTCAAAGTTCCGTCAGGCACTTACACTGTAACTGAAACTGTCCGTGCAGGGTATCCCCTTTCTCCATGCCAGCTTAATGGTATTGCAGTTTCCGTAACAGCCGCTACCGGTTGTGTCAGCAACATCAATTTTGCAAACGCAGTAGTACCTACACATGATATGCGTATCAGTGTTTCAAGTATTACTCCACCTGTACCCGGAAACACTTACTGGCAGCAGATAGTGATCGTTAACGAAGGCTCTGTGACTGAAGACTCCACTTACGGATCCGTGAAGACTGATGGCCAACTGTTGACTCCTTCATTCGTGCCTTCTGGCCTGTTTACAGGAGGTTCGAATTTCTATCATGCACAGATACCTGATGTGCTCGCACCGGGACAGTCAAAAACTATTGTCAGCACTTACAGTGTACCTACTAACATACCTTTGGGCACAAACGTAGTTTGGCGTGACACAACTGCGCATGACACTGTAACAGGCACATGGCTCACCGACAACACGCCTGCAAACAATGTGTGCGAACACCACACCACTGTGGTAGCTTCTTATGACCCTAACTACAAAGAAGTAACACCTCGGGGCACCGGTGCAAACGGCATCATTTCTGTCAACGACACAACACTCGAATATACAGTACACTTCCAGAACACAGGCAGCTGGTATGCGCAGAACATTGTTGTTATTGACACACTCGATAATGACCTTGAATGGACCTCTCTGCACCCTATCTATGAATCGGCGCCATGCAGGGTATCTCTGTCGCAGAGCGGCACTGTAAAAGTTGCTAAGTTCACCTTCGACAACATCAATCTGCCTCCGCAGATGTTCGACGATTACCGCAGCAATGGCATGTTCACTTACTCAATAAAAACCAAGCCGGGACTTGCCATCGGAACACAGTTCAGAAACAGGGCATCGATCTATTTCGACTACAATGAACCTATAGTTACAAACACAACCATCAACACTTTAGGAACAACAGGCCCTGTTGTAGTTACCAACAACAACCCTGCAGGAAGCACAGCAGGCTTCACTGTTTATCCGAACCCGGCTAATACGGTATTCTACATCTCTATCAGTTCCGACAAAAACACGACAGCAGAAATGCAGCTGACCGACATGACCGGAAAAACCCTGCTAACCCGCTCTGTAGAATTACAGGCAGGCGCGCAGAACATTGGCACTGATATCAACGGTTTGTCTGCAGGCGTTTATTTCGTTTCAGTTAAAACGAACGGCAATCTCCACACGCAGAAACTAGTGATAGTAAAATAAAATGCGAAACAAATTCGTTAAGAAGCACATCCTCCGGGATGTGCTTCTTTTTTGGAACAATTATTGCAGATAAAGAAAAGCAAAGCAACATTTTATCAAATCAAATATATCCGTTACATTTATTGCTCAAAACAACCCAAATGAAAAATCGAATTTTATCATTGCTCATCGTGATCCTCTCTTCCGCGTGTTTCACTCCGGCACACGCCGGTTTCATTATGAAACGCCATAGCCCTGTTGCCGACTCGGCTACCAATATGGCGGTTAAAGAAACAATTCAGCAAATAGAATCCAAAGGACTCGTCAACACTCTTCGCGAATTCAAACAGGAGCATAAGAGCCTGTTGCATCGTCCGGGAAGTAGCAGCGGCTGGGAAGGGATAGTAGCACTGGTGTGTGGTATCCTCGGCTTTTTCTTCGGCTTCCCTGCTATATTGGCTATTATCTTCGGCGCAATGGGCATGGGGCGCAACAAAAGACATCACGGCATGGCAGTGGCGGGTTTCGTACTCGGCATTGTTGTAACGGTGCTTATGCTGCTTGCGTTGTTGCTTGCATTCGCATTTATCGGCTGGCTATTCTAACATTCAATTGTAAACACCTTCAACAAAAAATATGACACCCAAAAAACTCGTCCTGTTTTTATTACTGCTCGTAGGCTGCACAAATGCAGACACGTATGCCGGACACATAATCCGAAAAACGCCTGTAGTCAATGAAGCGATTATTGGCGCTGAACCACTCTCCGTAGAGACAGTAACATCTCCTTCCGAGATACTGAAAACCAAATTGAGTCAGGCTCATGATGGTAGTGAGAGAAGACAAGCACGTGACACATCGGGCTGGGAAGGAATAGTGTCACTTGTTTGCGGCGTGCTGGGCATATTTACGTTCGGCCTCACATCCATACCGGCCATCATCTTCGGCGCTCTGGGCATGGGGCGTGGCAAGAAGCATCAGGGCCTTTCTCTGGCAGGGCTGATACTCGGTATCGTCACAATTTTCATTTATGTTATGATTGTGGTCCTCATCGCCAACGCACTCTGACGAAAAGCTATAGCACTACGTGTTGTAACAAAGAACTCTTTTCCGGGTAGTCGGTATTGAAATGCAATCCCCTACTCTCCTTTCTGAACTGCGCACCCTTTATGATAAGGTATCCTATCGTAATAAGGTTGCGCAGTTCGCATAACTGCGGCGAAAGTGTGGCTGAGCGATATAACTCCTCTGTTTCATTGTGCAGCAGATCCACCCTGTTCATGGCACGTTGCAGGCGCACATCGTTTCGCACAATACCTACATAGTCACTCATTATCAGCTGCACTTCCTTCAGGCTTTGTGTTATAAGGATCATCTCCTTCGGTTCGTTTGTTCCCGATGCATTCCAGTCCGGCACCTGTTCATTGAACGATACGTCACCCACTCTCAGCGCCATGTCCTCCGCACACCTGTGCGCGAGTACCAACGCTTCAAGCAGAGAATTGGACGCAAGCCTGTTGGCACCATGCAGGCCTGTACTCGCGCATTCACCGCAAGCATACAGATTCCTGATCGATGAACGGCCATATTCATCGGTCTTAATGCCGCCACAGCAATAGTGCGCCGCGGGTGCCACCGGTATCATTTGGTGTGCCACATCAATGCCAATGCTCAGGCATTTTGCGTGTATGTTGGGGAAGTGTGTTTTGAATTTCTCAGGGTCCATGTGGCGGCAATCCAGATACACATTCTCAGTTCCTGTGCGCTTCATTTCGCTGTCTATCGCACGCGCCACCACATCGCGCGGAGCCAGGTCGGCCCGGCTATCATATTGTGGCATAAAAGCTACACCCTCCTTATTGCGCAGAATGCCGCCATCGCCCCGCACCGCCTCGGTGATCAGGAATGAAGGACTCACACCGGGCTCATACAATGCCGTGGGGTGAAATTGTATAAACTCCATATTCTCGATCCTTCCCTTCGCACGATACACCATGGCTATCCCGTCCCCGGTAGCTATTCGCGGATTGGTAGTAGTGCGGTACACCTGCCCCACTCCACCCGACGCCATCAACGTGAAACCGGCCAGTATTTTCTCTATCCTGTTCTGTTGCAGATTCAGTGCATACACACCATAGCAGGTAATATCTGGTGTAGCCTTCGTAACAAGATACCCCAGGTGATGCTGAGTGATGATATCCACAACAAACCAGTGATTATGGATCTGTATGTTGGGGTATTGCTTACATTCCTCCACCAGAGCGCGCTCTATCTCAAAACCGGTTATGTCTTTGTGGTGCAATATCCTGTTCTCCGAATGTCCTCCTTCCTTACCACGCATATAGTCGCCGGTAGTGCTCTTGTCAAACCTAGCGCCCCATTCTATTATCTCATTCACTCGCTGCGGCCCCTCCTTCACCACAATGTCCACAATGTGCTTATTACAAAGCCCGTCTCCCGCTACAAGGGTATCTTCTATATGCTTGTTGAAACTGTCCTTCTCCAGATCATTCACCACGGCTATGCCCCCTTGAGCATACTTGGTGTTCGTCTCATCCGTATTTGCCTTGGTGATGATGGTGATACTTTTTTCGGGAAATCGCCTCGCTGTTTTCACAGCAAAAGTGAGCCCGGCAATACCGGACCCTATGATCAGAAAATCGGTGCGTAGCATATCGTACAGTTCAAGTGTAAGCAAATGTAGCAAAGTGTTCCTGCATGGAACCACCTATACAAATATGCTTCCCCCGCAATTTTAAAGTGCTCTTCAAACCATAAAAAACTGATTTAAATCATTTAAAATGGCCATATGCATTTATATGTTTGCACCGACAGCGTGTAGCTCTGAATCGTTGGGTGTACTACTCTGACCTATAGTGCTATGCATATTATCCCTATTGTCTTACTTTTGATTTTATTAATTCGTACTATCACCGCTTTAAAAACGATCTGAAAATACCACAAAATGAAAATCACTTTTATTTCTCAGGCATCGATCAGGGTAAAAACATCAGATTGCACCATTCTCACCGACCCCTGGTACATGGGAACAGCTTTCAACGATGCCTGGAAACTGCTACCCGCGCCGGTATGGGACAACTCGATGTTAGATGAAATCGATTTTCTCTGGATCTCTCACGAACACCCCGATCACTTCCACATTGCTACATTAAAATCTTTTCCGCAGGCCTTCAAAGATCGCGTCACGTTATTGTTCCAGAAAAACAACACCGATAAGATGCCCAATGCATTCCGCAAACTGGGATTCAAGAACATTACGCTGCTCGACAACCGCAAGATCTACGACATCACACCAAAGACCAGAGTATATGTATCTCAGATCGGCCAGATGGACTCTTCATTGGCCGTGATGAATGAGGGCACAACCATCCTCAACCTTAACGACTGCGAGGCAAACAGCATTGACTGCAAGAACTTTGTAAAAGACCTTGGCAAGATCGATATTGTACTGAACCAGTTCTCAATGGCCGGTTACAATGGCTTCTACGACTACGAGAATCATCTGCCGCAAACGGCACGCACCATCATTCAGAACATGATTGACAACCACCGCGATGTAGGTGCCCGATATTCAATTCCATTTGCCAGCAATCTTTATTTCTGCACCGAGGATAACAAATATATGAACGACTTTGGCAACACACCCACCAAGGTCTATGAGGTGTTTAAAAAAGAGAATCTCGGCATGATCGTCCTTTATGCCAATGAGACGCTCGATACCGACCACCCCGAGGCACATGACAATGCGGCATCTATGGCGCGCTACGACGAACTGTATGCCCATGGAGAGAAGACCATCGACACGCCACCGGTTATATCGCTCGATAAGATCCGCGAAGCCGTAAAAAAACGCTCCGACCAACTTAAGACGAAGTTCCCCGGCTGGATCATGAAAAAACTCAGTGAGGTCAACATCCAGATACCCGATCTCAACATAACCGTTGCTTTGTCATTACACACCGGCGAGGTAAAAGAGCTGGCCAAGGGCACCGACTTCGACCTGGTTGTTTATTCCCAACCGCTGCACTTCGCTTTTGATACGCCATGGGGAGTACAGACCATGGGTGTAGG
>JACSRV010000190.1 GCA_014879545.1 Chitinophagaceae bacterium
AAAAGGATGGCAGACGATGCGTATTCAGGTGTTTTTCCGATAGGATTTACATTTAACTTCTATGGCGCTCCGCAAACGCAATGTGTGATCGGGTCGAATGGTATGATCTGTTTCAGTCTGGGACTTGCGGGTGCATATTGTCCTTGGCCAATATCTGCCGCTTTGTTGGGCAATGCAAGCGCATACAACTCAATATGCGGACCATGGTGCGATATCCTGATAAGCGCAGGTGGTAGTATCACTTACTCTACAGCCGGTGTTGCACCTAACAGGAAGTTTGCAGTGACCTGGTGTGGTTCACGCATGTTCTCTTGTACCACTCAGTGGACAACCAGCCAGATCATTTTGTACGAAGGAAGCAACAACATCGAAGTGCATACTGCTCACAAAGACATTTGCGCGTGGAACAGCGGACGTGCGATAACCGGCGTTCAGAACGCTGCCGGTACATTGGCTACTGTTGCCCCTGGTCGCGACTGGACTCCTTCATGGAGTGTAATGGGACCACCGGAAGCATGGCGCTTCACACCTGGTGCCGGTACTTATACCGTGTCATCAATTCCTTACGCACCAATGCCATATGCTACTTCAGGTATTTACTGGTATGATAGCACTACAGGCGCTTATCTGGGCTCAGGACCTTTCCTGACTGTTTCTCCTACCGTGCCTACCACTTACATGGCTGCCGCTTTGGGTTGCAACGATACTACCAAAGCATATATCCACATTCTTCCTCCGAGTGTAGGAATAGGGGGTATTCCTCATATCGATACATTTGATGTGATCCATCCGTCAGAGTGCGGTAAATGTGACGGAAAGATCATTCTGCGTGGCGTGAATCCTCACCAGATCGATACCGTGAAATGGTCTTTCAACGGTGTGGTACAACCATCGTATGTTGACTCAGCCGCACTCGACAGCACTATAACGCTGAAGAACCTGTGTGGCGGTGTATATGACTACATCTATGTGACGGTGCTCAATTGTCCGTCTAACCAGATATCTACAACATTGGTGACGCCGGTATTAGCTATTTCGAATACGACTTTAGGGCATCCGACAGTATGTGGTAAATATGACGGATGGATAAAACTGCACGGGCTTACACCGTTGAAACCTGTTTCAGTAGCATATAATAAGGGTGGTGTGCCGCAGCCTCCATACGTGGGTATGGTAGCCGGTGACAGCACTGTAGTTATTCCTAACCTGGGAGCGGGCAACTATACGGGTATTGCAGCAACTGTGGGCCTGTGCACAGCGCCGGGAACACCGGTGACGCTCATCAACCCGCCACCATACACTCCGTCGTTCACATTTGACCTGGGGCTTGGATGTAACGGTGATACCGTTTTTGTAACAAACACTACAACTCCTACGGGTTATTATTCTTACTGGAATTATGATGTTACAGGAAGCGGAACAACAGATAGCCTGAGGATTTGGCACATCTACAACACTCATCAGCTATCTCCGAAATACGCTACCCAGAAGGTAATATCACTTACATACAACACAACGCCATGGCATGATCCTGCTTGTCAGCGTACTGTTTATGACACAGTAGATATTGACCACCAGATACACGCGATCTTCGCACCGAACTACGACTCAGTATGTCGTGCGGTTCCTGTAGTATTTGCTAACTCATCTACAAGCAATTACGATCCTAAATACTACTGGCTGTTTGGTGACGGTTTCTATGACGATGGCGGTGTCTCTCCGGAACACGCGTATGAAGAGGCCGGTCTTTACAAAGCAACACTCAAGGTTACGGATAACATAGGTTGCGTTGATACGATGTCTCGTTTGATAGAAGTGATCTCATTGGATGTCTTCAATTCGTTCCATGATACAGATGTGTGTCTGCGCACGCCAATGGCGATCAACTTGCAGACAGAAGCAAAACGCTGGGAGAAAATGCCCGTGACTTATGTTTGGACGCAAACACCTGCCGGTTCAAACTTGTCAAGGTATGATGTAAGCAATCCGCTTTTCACAGGAGTTGGTGACTACACATTGCACGTAACTGCTTCTACACCTGTGTTCCTGGGCAATCCGGATCATTGCGAAGCGAGTGAAGATCTTATCGTTCGCTCACATCCGCCTCTGGTGTTCACCGATCTGACTGCGAGTCCGCAAACGATAGAATTCGGAAAGAGCATTCAGTTGAACGCACAGGGAGCGGTTTATTACAAGTGGAGTCCTGATAACGGATCGCTCAACAATCCGAATATCAACAACCCTATAGCAACAACTACCGACTCTGTAACACACTACGTGCTGCAAGGTATGAACCTGTGGGGCTGTGCCGATACTGCTTACATTACCATCTTCACAGATCAGGATATGAGCCAGTTTGTTCCATCGGCCTTTACGCCGGATGGTGATGGTAAGAACGATGTGTTCCGTATCATGAAGCTGAAGTTCCAGAAGTTGGTTGACTTCAGGGTGTACAACAGGTGGGGTGAAACCGTATTCCAGACAGGAACTCCTGATGTGGGATGGGATGGTACTTACAAAGGTCAGCCACAGGATATGGGTACTTATGTGTATGAGATCATCGTGGCACTGCCATCCGGTGAGAATAAAATATACAAGGGCAACGTAACACTTATCAGATAAGGTTGTGCTGCCGAAAAAGAGAAAGGCTCCGTAAAACGGAGCCTTTCTCTTTTTCGATGTGGTAAATAGTTGACTACTTTTTCTGACCTCTCGATTTTGGTTTGCCGTACTTGAGACGCATTTTTTCTTTGTGGCTAACCTTGACATTCACCTTCATGTTTTTTGCTAACTTCTGATGGAATGCGCCGCCTGATTCTTCAGGTTTTGGCAGGACAATAAGTGTTTCGCGCATGCGCACCTTTGGTTTTTCATCGTCGGTAAGGACATCAGATATTTCCAGATGGTCAGGTAGATGTGTTACAGGTACTTTGTACTTCATCAATTCTTCGATCGCCTCCATCAGCAGGCGTTCCTTCTCTGTCATAAACGTGATGGAAATACCCTTCCGGTCGGCGCGGCCGGTGCGACCAATACGGTGAATATAAGCTTCACGTTCTTCCGGCACATCGAAGTTGATGACATGAGATACCTCTGAGATATCTATGCCGCGCGCTACAACGTCTGTCGCTATGATGAAACGATATACGCCATCGCGAAAGTTCTTGATGGTGTTGAATCGGTTGTTCTGTGCCTTATTTGAGTGAATAACACCTGCCTGATCGGGGAATTTAAGCGATATTTCCTCGAAGAGATCGTCGGCCAGCTTTTTCGTGGCCACGAAGATCATGACTTTTGACATGGACTCGTCTTCCTTCAGCAATAAGTCGAGCAAATTGACCTTTGTGTAGAAGTTAGGAACTTCATAAAGGGTCTGATCAATGTTGGTGAGCGGCGAGCCGGCCGGTGCAGCTTCTACTTTCTCCGGATTGTTGAAGTAGTCCTGCATTAACTTCTCTACCTCGCCGGTGATGGTGGCTGAGAATAGCAGGTTCTGGCGGCGCTCCGGCATGCGGTCCAGAATATTATTGACCTGAGTACGGAAGCCAAGGTTGAAGAGCTCGTCCACTTCATCAATGACGAGCCGTTTTATAGATTTTGTTTTCAGAGAGCCCTCCAGTATCAGGTCGAGGAGCCTGCCTGGTGTGGCCACCACAATATCGCAACCATTCTCTACTTCCATCATTTGAGGGCGCATATTTACCCCGCCGAAGACCCCAACGGTGACCACGTTCATGTACCTGGTGAGTTTTGTTATCTCATCGGTCACTTGCTTTACCAGTTCGCGGGTAGGCACCATGATGAGTATCTGGGGATTTTTATCCTTGCTGAATTTCCATAACCTGAGACAAGGCAGCAGATAGGCCATGGTCTTTCCGGTGCCGGTCTGCGCAATACCGCAAACATCTCGTCCGGACATGATCACAGAAAAGATCTTGCCCTGAATGGTAGTAGGAGTCTGATACCCCAGATCGTCGAGCGCATTGAGGAGAGGTGTGCTGAGATTGAGATCTTTAAACGTCATATTGAATAAAATATGCACGAAGGTAACTCAATATAAGGGAGTTGCCCTATTTATTCACAAGCGTGGTGACCAGCTCTATGAATGTATGTCGTGGTATCATGCGCGCGCCAAGGCTTTCGAGATGTTCTGTATGAACCTGACAGTCTATCAATTGTACGCCATCGGTATGCAGAGAGTGCACCAGACTGATGAAAGCAAACTTGCTGGCATTGCTGACTTTACTGAACATACTTTCGCCAAAGAATGCCTTGTCCATGCGGATACCATACAATCCGCCGACGAGCTCGCCGTTCAACCAGGCTTCTGCCGAATGGGCCACACCGATGTTGTGGAGGTCGCAATAGGCATCGGCTATCTCTGATGTGATCCATGTTCCGTCCTGTCCCGGGCGATCGATGTGGCGGCAGTTATCAATTACCTGCCTGAACGCTGTGTTGGTGCGGTATTCAAATTGACCCGATGAAATGACCTTTTTCATACTCTTACTCACTTTCAGTTCTGGCGGGAATAATACAAACCTGGGGTCGGGCGACCACCAAAGCGGAGGCTCGTCTTCGTTGAACCAAGGGAATATCCCCGAACGGTAGGCAAGCAGGAGTCGTTCCCGGCTGAGGTCGCCACCGGCAGCAAGCAGGCCATCAGGCAGCGCCTTTGTTACGGGCGGAAACCATATGTCTTCTGTGAGTAATGTCAGTTGCATTTTACGGGTGGATCCGGAGCAACAAATGTCTGTTCTTTTAACCATAAATCACCCTGATTATCACCTTGTGTATTAACGTATATATGGCGACTGATTATACTTTTATTAACAGCAATTCACCTACATTTGTTTTCTACTATACTTTGTAAAATTCTATGTTGCAATTCATGAAGAATAAGATACTGATACCGTTGCTGGTTGTGGGGGCGCTTGCGGCATTCTTTTCGTTTAAGTACGTGCGTGCGGGTGCAAGGACATCACAACAGCGCAGGGCATTGGTGATAGAGACTGTACTCAAGACGATTCAGGCAGGGCACTATTCGGCACGTCCGATCGATGATACGTTTTCGGCGAGGGTTTATCGCAGCATGGTAACAGCCTTTGACGGCGAAAAACTCTATTTCACCACCGCCGATATAGAGAAGGTGCGTAAGTATGAGTTTCTGATCGATGATCAGGTGAAAGTAGGGTCTACGGAATTTTTCGACACGCTGGAGGCAATTTACCTACGTCGTATGAACGCCTCTGAGAAGATATTTGAGAGCATCCTTAAGACTCCGTTTTCTTTCAATACCGACGAGTGGCTGCAGCTGACGCCCGAGAAAAACGAATATGCAAAAGACGAGCAAGACCAAACCGAACGCTGGCGCAAATATCTGAAGTACCGCACATTGGCAAAATTTGTGGATCTGAAGACGGAGCAGGAAAAGAAAAAGGAGAACAAAGATTCCGTAGATGTGAAAATGAAGACCGATGAAGAGCTGGAAGTGCAGGCACGTCAGGAGATATTGAAAAGTAATCAGCGCGACATAAAGCGATTGAGGAAGGCGAAAGACGAAGACCGTTTTACATTTTATGTAAACAAACTCACAGAGACTGAAGACCCGCACACTTCTTACTTCCCGCCCGTGGATAAGAGTGCATTTGACGAAAAGATGAGCGGCAGTTTCGTGGGTATAGGCGCACGCCTGAATCAGAGCGATGACAAGACCACTGTTGCCTCTATAATCACGGGTAGTCCGTCGTGGAAGCAGGGAGAACTTAAAGCAGGTGACGAGATAATGAAAGTGGCACAGGGTGATAAAGAACCTGTTGATATATCGGGCTATGAGTTGGATGATGTGGTGAAACTGATCCGTGGCGAGAAAGGCACTGAAGTGCGCCTGACGGTGAAAGGCGCTGACGGTGCAGTGAAGGTGATACCGATAAAACGTGGTGTAGTGGAGATAGAAGAGACCTTTGCCAAATCTGCAATAATCAAGAGCAAGGATGGTCCGATAGGCTTTATCTACCTGCCTGAATTCTATGCAGACTTCAATCACACAAGCGGCCGCACATGCAGTAAGGATGTGGCAATAGAAGTGCAGAAGTTGATGGATGCCGGCGTTAAGGGCATCATTCTCGACCTTCGTTATAATGGCGGCGGATCGCTGGGTGATGTGGTAGATATGGCTGGTATATTCCTGGGTAAAGGGCCGGTTGTGCAGGTGCGCAGCAGTCACTCATCGCCAAGCGTATTGCGTTCCCGCGGCGTAGATACACCGCTTTATTCCGGTCCGCTTGCTGTGATGGTGAACCAGTCTAGCGCATCGGCGTCCGAGATACTTGCCGCAGTACTTCAAGATCATAAACGCGCTATAATCGTAGGTTCTACCACATTCGGAAAAGGCACTGTACAAAAAATGGTGTCCCTGGACGATATGATAGATCCGATGACCCGACTGAATCTGATGAACGACACGGCGGGTGGTGCCAGCGGATCTATAGGTGCGTTGAAGCTGACCATGGAGAAGTTCTATCGCGTGAATGGTGGATCTACTCAGTTGAAAGGTGTGAGGCCACATATTGACATGCCTGATCCGTATGACGGATATGATGATGAAGAGCTGGGTGAGCGCCATAACAAGTCTGCATTGGCTTGGGATGAGATTCCACCGGTTGACTACAAGCCCACCAACAGTATTCCAAACCTGCCACAGGTGGTGGCCATGAGTGAGAGCCGCATCAAGGCCAACCCTACCTTCGGACTGATTACCGAAAACGCAAAGACCATAAGGAAGAAGCGTGACGATAATAGGGTGTCACTGAACGAAAAGCAATTCAGGAAGGAGCAGGAAGAGATCAACGCAACGTCTAAGAAGATAGACTCACTGCAGAAGAATGCAGCCCAGCTGGAAATGGCCAACGCGCCGGCAGATATGGCCAAGATCAATGTTGATAGTACATCAATTGCCAAGAACCAGGAATGGCTGAAGGCACTGGGTAAGGACATTTATATTGCAGAAACGGTGAACGTGATCAACGATATTCGCAAAAGCGATATGAAGATGACGTTGGGTAAGGAAAAAAGATAGTAGCAGACCATGCGACAGAATGGCGGGCACCTGCATAGGGTGGCCGCCATTTTTATTTCATGTGAACTACTTGTTGCGAGTGGTTTTAGTATTTTCGTTCGACATACGGTATTATGTACGAACAAGTGCGGAATTTCGTTTCATTTGAGGGAAACAGGCGTAAGGTATCTATCATTCTTATGGCGCTTGCCTTTTTGTTGTATGCCAACACCCTGGGGCATGGCTACGTGCAGGATGACATGGCGGTGATAACACACAACCGGTATGTGCAGCAGGGAATTGATGGCTTGGGCAAAATATTTTCTACACCATCGCTGAGTGGGTTTACGGAGCGGCAGATAGTGCCGGGCGAAGCTGTGAATGATATTTACCGACCCATTTCGTTGGCTTTGTTTGCTGTGGAGCATCAGTTGTTCGGGGTTGATCCTCAGGTGGGGCATCTGATCTCGGTATTGTTGTTCGTTTTGTGCACGTTGCTAGTGTTCAGATTCCTTTCCGTTCTTTTTGGAGGCAACAACGTTAT
Organism: Chitinophagaceae bacterium; assembly: GCA_014879545.1. Lineage (GTDB taxonomy): Bacteria > Bacteroidota > Bacteroidia > Chitinophagales > Chitinophagaceae > Nemorincola. Next base: position 7,602 of record JACSRV010000190.1, read on the forward strand.
GGCCGCTTTCGCCGGTACGTTAATTTTTGTTGTGCATCCGATACACACCGAGGTGGTGGCCAACATAAAGAGTAATGACGAGTTGCTGAGTGTGAGCGCCGGATTGGGGGCAATGCTGTTGTTTATAAGGTTTGTAAGTGCCGGTAGTGTACTTTATGCGCTTGCAGGAGCGGGGGCGTTATTTTTCTCATTGCTGGCCAAGGAGACAACCGCATCGTTTGTAGTGGTGATTCCACTCACTGCTTTGTTTCTACATAGGGATCAGCCCAAACGCAGCATAGCAGTGGCTGCTCTGTGTGTCGCAGCATTTGCCGGATATATGGCGTTGCGAACGTCTATACTCAATGCGCATAACGCAAACCATCCTGATATGATCGGATTTATGGAGAATCCGTTAGTTGCGCCAACAGCAGGCACATCTGCACAGGCAACCGCCATCTCTGTACTGGGGCGCTATCTATTATTGCTTTTTGTGCCTTATCCCTTGGCTGCCGACAAGACGTTTTCGAGCTTACCCTTCGTGGGTTGGGCGGCGCCTATGGTTTGGGCCGGCATAGCTGTATATGTTGCGCTTGTGGTTTTTGCGGTTCGCCGTTTAGTGAAATTCGGGAAGGACTATCAGGGCTATGCGATCCTGTTCTTTCTTATGACGATAGCGATGTTCTCCAATTTGCTATTCCTGACGGGATCCATCATGGCCGATCGTTTTCTGTTTTTGCCCTCGGTAGCGTTGTCGGTGGTGGCGGGTGTGCTTTTGTCGCGCGGTGGTAAGCAGCCTACCCTAACATACGCTGCATTTACTGTCGTATTGCTTCTGTACGGCGGAATGACCATAGCGAGAAATACAAGTTGGAAGGACAACTACACTTTGTGCACAGCCGATCTGGTGCACTATCCGAATAACGCACGCCTCCATCATACTGCTGCCTATCTGATAATGAACGAAAAGATGCCGGCAGCTACTACTAATGAGGAAAAGGCAGACCTGGCCCGACAGGCAATAGATCACTACCGCACGTCACTGAACATTTACCCGAAGCAAGGGAAGGTGTGCACCGACCTCGCAGGATTGTTTCAGGGTATGCAGCAGTACGATTCGGCGCGTATCTATATGGAAAAGGCGCTCGCCTTGCAGCCGGGTAACCCCACGATTCTAAGTATGCTGGGTGGTGTTTATTTTGTGCAGGGGCAATACCTGCAGACGCTGGGTCTGTGTCATGTGGCATTGTCCAAACTGCCTTCCGATATCGCTTTGTTGTCCAATATCACTATGTGTCATGTACAGTTGAAGGCGAATGATTCTGTGAAATTCTATTGTGACAGGATCCTGGCTATTGACCCTTCGAATGCATTTGCGAGGGGAAACCTCGAAACGATAAAAGGGATGAGTAAAATACCTGCTGGGGGGGGCGACTCAGTGCAGGTAGGGGGCAAATAACTTGCGCAGCATGCCTATGCGCTGTGTGAGGTGTGCCGGTTATATGAAGTCACTACACAGGTGACCTCCGTGTTGGTTTCCTGCATTTTGCAGTTTCTTTTGCCTAATTTGTGGTGTAACGTAACAATGAAAGCCGAGCGATCTGCACAATAGTTTATTATGAGGTCATTTTTTGTTTCCGCATTTTTTCTTCTCTGGTCGCTGCATGCGCTCGGAAACCGTATTGATCTGTCAGCATCTGTGGCAGATGGAAGAGTGAAACTGGAGGCCGTAAATTTTGCGGGTAAGTACGTTGGTAAGACGACGCGCCTCACGCTGACAAATACTACAAAGCAGATCATCTCCGTGACCATAGATCCGGGTGTGATACTGAAGCCGGTAATGGTAGAGGACCAGCCAATGGTGTTGCCGGGAGGGGAGTTGGTCAGGATTTCGGCGGGAAGGTCTGTAGAAGTGGAGGTGCAGACGTTTTGCGGCAATCTGTCAGCGCACTGCCCCACAAAAGATGGTGTGTATTCCTTTCAGAAGAAGGGAAGCGATACGCTGGTGCGGGTGCTGCAGTTCATTAGCGAACGCAAGCTGTTTAATGATCTTGGACAAAGCGGTGTATGGGTCATAACAAACAATGCTCCCATCGGGAATGTGTACGACAGCGAGAACAAGCCGGTCTCGGCATTGTTTGTAGAGCATTTATGTAAAGTTACCGGTAGGCCGAAGCCCGATATGCAACGACAGGTGCGCTATGCCGAGGAGGCAGGTGCTTCATTAGGGACACCAAAGGCGCTGAAGATATACGCTGAATTTGAAGTGTTGCTGGACGCACCCAAGACGCTCACTCTTGGCGTGTTCAACGATAAAGGAGAAATGATCCAAAAGGTATTTGAAGACCAACAATTCGGCAGGGCTGGCCACGTTTTCGGGGTCGATTTTGAGGCGGTTGATGTGCCGGCCGGTAGTTACTTCATCAGGCTGAAGGAGGGGGACGTAGTCATGAAGGAGAAAGTAGTGAAGATAGACTGATCTGTTACATTATCAGAACAACATGCCGCCTATTGTAGCAGACAGATAAGACGCCAGTGTTCCGCTTAGGAGTGCCTTCAATCCCAGTTTGGCAAGATCTTCGCGGCGTTCAGGAGCCAGTGCGCCTATGCCGCCTATCTGCATACCCACACTCGCAAAGTTGGCAAAGCCACAGATGGCTATCGTGATTATGGAAAGCCCCTTGGGTGTAGTGATGCTCACCGCATGGGAAGTCAGGTTTTTAAATGCTACAAATTCGTTGATGGATAATTTCTGCCCCAGCAGGGTTGCTGCCGCGTTGATGTCCTGAGTGGGTACACCCATAGCCCAGGCAAACGGATAGAATAGTTTGCTGAAGATGAGATCGAGCGAAAGACCTGCATATACATGCCCCAGCATCCAGTTGATCATTGCGATAAGCGCGATAAAGCCTATTAACATGGCCACAACGTTCATGGCTATTTTGAACCCGTCTGACGCGCCATGCGAAATAGCATCGATAATATTAGTGTAGTTACTCTTTACCTCAAGTTTCACCTTGCCCATGGTGGGAGATTCCTCGGTTTCGGGAAATATGATCTTCGATATGACCAGCGCACCCGGCGCCGCCATCAGGCTGGCCGCAATGAGGTAGTCGGCGCGTGCACCCATGTTGGCATATACGATCAGTATTCCTCCTGCTATACATGCCAGGCTTCCACTCATAGATGCAAGTAGTTCACTTTTCGTCATGGTGGGTATGTAGGCACGGATCATAACCTGCGCTTCTATCTGACCAACGAATGCGCTGGCTACGTTGCTCAGTGCCTCGGCGCCGCTCACACGCATCACTGTGTTCATGCTGTCTCTTATACACATCT
>JACSRV010000192.1 GCA_014879545.1 Chitinophagaceae bacterium
GGCAGCGTTCTTCAATTGATGCCGCCGGGTCCCTGCTACGCTCACGGCCACGCGAGGAGACCCGGCTGGGACATAAATACCTAAGAAAATCAATAATGTATAACCACGTTATTTGCGCTCGTTATACAGCACCTTTATCAGACCATCGGCCAGGCCCACTTTAGGTACATATATTTCGTCGGCCTCGGCCCAGCGCATAATGGAAGTATATATCTGCAAGGCGGGTACTATCACATCGGCACGGTCATCGCGAAACTGGTACAGGTGTTTTCGTTCTTCCATGGTGGCGCTGCTCAGTTCTTTGTAATAGTCTTTCAGCAGTTCCAGCGACAGGGGCTTGCCCTCTTTGCGCTTGGATATAGAGAAGATCTTGTTGATGTTGCCGCCTGTACCTATGGCCTCTACCGGTTGGTAGCCGCGGGTATAGGTTTTTATGTACCACTTCATGCGGTCCCACTGTTCTTCGGTCACCTTGTCGCGCAGCATGCGTATGGTACCAATATTGAAAGACTCTTTAAAGACAGTTTGCCCCTTGGCAAACAGCGAGATCTCGGTGCTACCACCGCCCACGTCTATATATAGGTAGGACTTGTTGCTGCCCAGCCGTTCGGCTATATGTGTTTCGTATAGTATAGCAGCTTCCTGCTGGCCGGTGATGATCTCGACACGGATGCCAGTCTGGTCCAGTATCTCGGTGAGTATCTCGGGGCCGTTGGTGGCATCGCGCATGGCCGATGTGGCAAATGCCTTGTAGGCCTCTACATTATATACACCCAGCAATATCTTGTAGGCTTTCAGGGTTTCTATCAGTCGGCTTTTACGCTCGTCGGTGATGAAGCCCTTGTCGAACACATCGAAACCGAGCCTAAGTGGAATGCGCAACAGGCACAGCTTGGTATAGTCAACAGTACCATCCTTATAAACCGACGTTTCGCTGATGAGCAGGCGGGCGGCATTTGACCCTATATCAATTGCCGCAAGAACCATTATTCGTAGGTTTTGTTCCGTAAATACTTGTAGATAGCCTCCTGCGATCGGACCATTGGCTCATTCTTCTCCCGCTGCACATAGGTGTTGCTTTGTTCGTTATCTAAGATACGCCCTTTCACGTTCTCTGCAAGCTGTATGTTGAGAATTTCTACCAACTCGTCCTGTATCTCTTTGTCATATATGGGGCAAGCGGCCTCTACCCTGTGGTCCAGGTTGCGCACCATCCAGTCGGCCGATGAGATGAAGACCTGCCTGTCGGTGCCAGCGCCAAACACTATAACGCGGGCATGCTCCAGGTAGTCATCAATAATGCTGATGGCCCTCAAAGAACCCTTGTAGGATTTTAGTGAAGCGTGCGCGCAGCAGATGCCGCGTATCACCATCTGCACCTGCACGCCGGTCTTGGCGGCAAGGTGTATCTTATCTATAAGCACCTGATCGACAAGGCTGTTGAGTTTGATGATGGCCGCTGCCGGCTTCTTCCTTGCGGCAAGGCGCATTTGTTTGGTAAGGCCGGCCAGCATCACCTTCCGCATATTGACGGGCGATACCGGGAGCGTCTTGCATGCTTTCAGCGACCCTTCCTTGCGGATGGGGTTCTCGATATAGTCGAAGATGCGATTGATATCGGCAATGATGGCACGGTTGGTAGTGAGCAACGTGTGGTCGCCATAGTACCGGGCGGTGTTCTCGTTGAGGTTGCCTGTGCTGACGAAGCCATATTGTGTGGTGCGGTTGAACTCGCGCTTCTTTATGACGCAGATCTTGGCATGCACCTTCATATTGGGCACACCCAGCACCACCTTCACACCTTCTTCCTCGAGGTAGGTCTTCCAGCGCATATTGGCTTCTTCGTCGAAGCGGGCGCGCAGTTCCAGCACCACGGTCACATCCTTACCGTTGCGCACAGCGTTGATGAGGGCGTTGATGATCTTGGAGTCTTTGGCCACCCTGTAGAGCGCTATGCGGATGCTCTGCACAAACGGGTCGATAGCTGCCTCGCGCAGCAGATCGATGACGGAGTCGAACGAGTGGTAGGGCAGGTGCAGCATCACATCGCGTTTTTCGAGCACGTCCATGATGCGGCGCGGCTGCTTCAGCAACGGATGCACAAATGCCGCCGGCCTCTTGTTCAGATTCTTGAATATGGACGACGGAAAGTCGATGAAGTCTTTGAAGTTGTGTATGCGGCCGCCGGGTATGAGGTTGTCTTTTTTGGTAAGCCCCAGGCGTTTCACCAGGTAGCGCAACAGGCCGGCATCTATCTGGCGGTCATAAACGAAGCGGGTGGCACGGCCCTTCTTGCGGTTCTTGAGTCCCTGCTGCAGTTCGTCTATGAGGTTGGTATTAACGTCGTTGTCTATCTCGAGTTCGGCATCACGCGTCACCTTGATGATATGCGCCATAAACCTGTCGAACCCAAACGGCGCGAACAGCATGGGCAGATTGAACCTGATGATGTCCTCCAGCAACATGATGTCTTTCTCGCCTTTTTCGGTTGGCGGCAGAATGACAAAACGGGGCAGCACACGGGTGGGTATCTCTATGAGGGCGTAGCGCTGGCTCATGGCGTCGCCGGCCTTGCCCAGCACACATGCCAGATAGATGGACTTATCGCGCAGCAGCGGCATGTGTGGTATTGACTCAATCATGAGCGGAATGATCTGCGTGCGTACATTCTGCTCAAAGTAGTTCGTCACAAACGCGCGCTGGTCGTCGTTCAGTTGTTTTTCGTTCTTGATGAAGACGTGTTGCTTCTCCATCTCGCGGATCACATCGGCATAAGTGCTGTCGAACTCCTGCTGCTGCACTATGACCGTCTGCTGGATCTTGCGCAGTATCTTTTCGGGGTTGGCTTCCATGTGCACCCTGGCCGTTTTGCCCATGCGCACCATCTTGTTCAGCGTAGCGACCCGCACCCTGAAGAACTCATCGAGGTTGTTGGAGAAGATGCCCAGAAACCGCAGCCTGTCGTGTATATGATTGGTAGCATCATTGGCCTCCTGCAGCACGCGGGCATTAAAAGCCAGCCAACTGAGGTCGCGAACGATGGTTTGTTTCGTTTGTCTGTGCATGGTACTCTGCTGATACTCCGATGTTTATACCGGATAGCAAAAATATGTTCAATAGAGGCTGAAGATATGCCTGAAAGGGTGGTTAATGCAGGTTTCACACAAATTTAATATTGGTGAACCCGCTACCTAAAGGTAGGCTTTTACAGGCATGTATCAGGCAACGGCAGCATGAACCGCTTTTGCCCATGTGGTGAACAGCGCGTCTTCTATGGCTATGACATCGGCGGCAAGTTGCTGCCAGTCGGGGCGGAAGCTCACAAGCATGCGCTGCATCTCGGCAAGGTGTCCTTCTTCCTCGGCTATGATGGACTTCACATTCACGCGCGAGTTGTATCGGGTAAGCGCGTCCTGATAAATGCCATAGAGCATATCTGCCCGCACCTCTATAGAGTAGGTAACCAGCAGGTAGGCACCATGCATGAGCGCCCGGCCGGTGAGGCCGAGTTTGTTTTTGAGGTAGCGGCTTGCCTCTACGTCCAGCCGGTTGAGGTAGTGATGCGTTTCTATGGGTGCCAGCAGGTGGGGAAAGGTGTAGTCGGGGCAGGCGGCTTCGTCCAGCCTACCTATCAGTTTCTTGAGGTAGTAGGCATGGCGTGCTTCCTCCGCTGCATGCTTCAGCACGGTTATGTCGCTGTGCACGGGGTCTTCGTAATGAGAGATCTTGCGGGCACCGGTATTCTCCATCATAGACAGGCTGTTCAGCCAACGGGTGTGTAGCTCGTTGTTCTGCACAATGCGGTCGGTCACGGTTTCGAGTAGCGTCTTCTGATCCATCAGGCGGCAAAAATAAGGGCTTAGGCGCATAATACTTCAGATGATAAAGGTCTGATAAGTGTAGATTATAATTTATACTTTTTACATTTGCCCCGCTGACAAAGGCTTTCAAACCCCGGCAGCGACCCGAATATTACAATGGCCATCAATATCTATAACAAACTACGACGGATAACGAGTAATCAGTTATACTTTCCCGAGATAGATGGCATTCGTTTTCTGGCTATTATCCTGGTCATCTTTTTCCATGCGCACGGCTACTTCATAGCCAAGTCGGCCACGGTATATGCCGATCGCAATAACTATCCGCTGCTGGATACCCTGCTTGCCAATGGCGACCGCGGTGTGGAATTGTTCTTTGTGCTGAGCGGCTTCATCTTATGCCTGCCATTTGCCAAGCAGTACATAGGCGGTGAAAAAAAGGTGCAACTGAAAAAGTACTATCTGCGCCGTGTGACACGCCTGGAGCCACCCTACATCATTGCCATGACGGGGCTGCTGGTATTGCAGTTGCTGATGCAGGTGCGACCGGCGACTGAGTTGTTGCCCAGCTGGGCGGCATCGCTGGTATATGCACATGGGTTCATCTTTCACCATACGCCGCTGCTTACAGTGGTGGCATGGTCGCTGGAAATAGAGATACAGTTCTACATTCTGGCTCCGCTGTTGTTCAGGGTACTGACCTTGCCGGTTATTGCCAGGAGGTTGCTGATAGTGCTGGTGACCGTTTTTATAGTGTGGCTACAACAAGTATGGCCGGCGCAAGAGGGCTTGCTTACGTTGTATGGCTTTGTGCAGTACTTCCTTATGGGTATTTTGCTGGCCGATCTTTATGTGAGTGGCTCTATGGCGGCACTGTTCAACAGGGTATGGATGATACCTGTGGCGCTCGCCTCATTGGCAGCTATCCTGTACCTGCCCCTGAAGGAACACGGCACGCCGATACGTCCCGATATCCTGTTTATAAGCCGCGTGTTGTTCCCGTTCGCGATAGCGCTGTTCTATTATACGGTATTAAAGAACGACGTGATCAAAAAGGTCTTCAGCATGGGCGCTATACCAATCATTGGCGGCATGTGCTACTCTGTTTATCTGGTGCACTATACCATCATCTCCTTTTTCGGCAGGTACACTATGGGCTTGCAGGTAGGGGACAGTTACCTTACCAACATGCTGTTTCAGCTGGGCTTGCTGCTGGTGCCGGTGTTGCTGCTCAGTGCGGTTTTCTATTATTTCATAGAGCGCCCGTTCATGGACGGCAAGTGGACGGACATGCTGATGAAGAAGAAAAAAGACCAATAGAGATACCCGGCATTATTTAGCCGCTCTTACCGCTTTCACTTCTTCGGCAGTTACTTTGGCTCCGCCATTATCCCAACAAGCATACACGTAGGTGAGCACGGCTGCTACTTCTTCATCGTTCAGCTGTTGCGGGGGCATGGTGTTATTGTAGGTTTTGCCGTTCACCACTATCTCGCCGCTGCTGCCGTGGATGACCTGATGTATGGTCATGGTCTTGTCTTTAAGGTAGTCGGAATAAGCGAGCGGAGGATATACCTTATCTATGCCCTCACCACTCGCCATGTGGCAGGAGGCGCAGTTGGTTTTGTAGATACTTTCGCCCGACTTGGCACCGGCAGTTGCGGTTTCCCCTGTCTGGTAGGGGTTCTTGCCTGCGTTATCGCCACCCCCGCAGGAAGCGGCAATGATGAGGATGGCTACTGCCGGAATGATATGAAGTAGTTTCATTAGGAACTGTTTGGGATGAAGGAAAATGTAAATAATTATTGGCTAAATTTATGCGAATTTCCGAAAGCGGAGCACACACTCATTCCTGATTGAAACGCATATTTTTTTACATAACGACAGTGGGCGTGCTGCTTTTGGCATCGGCCGGCTGCGATTATCCACCCAATCCTTACATAATGAGGGATGTGCCTGCTGATGGCATGGTGAGTTACCCGCAGAAGGCACCCATGCGGCTGCTTACCGACAGGGCACCACAGCTGGAGACGCCACTGCAGGTGTTTAAGAACGATATAACGCCGAATGAGTACTTCTTTGTGCGGTGGCATCTTTCGCAGATCGTCACCCGCATAGATATAGATACGTTCAGGCTGAGGGTGCAGGGTGCGGTGAACACGTCGCTGGCACTTTCTATGGACGACCTACGCACGAAGTTTCCCGCAGACAGTATGGTGGCACTTTGTATCTGCTCGGGCAATTCACGGTCCACATTCGACCCCAAGGTGCCAGGTAGTCAGTGGGGCAACGGCGCTATGGGTAATGCAATGTGGAAGGGTGTGCGCCTGCGTGATGTGCTGCGCATGGCCGGCCTGAAAGCCGGTGCGGTAGATGTTGCTTTCAGCGGTATGGATAAACCTGTATTGCCGGGCACAGCCGCTTATGTAAAATCGCTCACCACCGCGCACGCGCTCGACAGCAATGTTCTGATAGCCTATGAAATGAACGGCGAGCCCATTCCCATGCTCAATGGCTTTCCGCTGAAGCTGGTAGTGCCGGGATGGTATGCATCTTACTGGGTGGGGGCATTGAGCAATATTGACGTGACCACTGAAAAGTATAAAGGGTTTTGGATGGAGAAAGCATACCGCATTACCAAGGACCCATCTATGAGTGAGCAACCCGACAAACTTGCAAAGGAAACGATCCCGCTTACCGCCATCAGACTGCATTCGATATTTGTAGATCCGTATGAGGGCAAGGAAGTGAAGGCAGGCGAGCCGCTGGCAATGGAGGGGCTGGTTTTTAATGATGGGTCGGGCATAGCACGGGTAGATATATCTACCGACAGTGGCCGCACCTGGAACGCTGCAACGCTGAACCCTGAGATAGACAAATATTCGTGGCGCAGGTGGAAGTATAGCTGGACGCCTGCATCGGGCAGTCACCACTTGTGTGTGCGTGCCACAGATGCTAAAGGATATACGCAACCCGACAAACAGTGGAACCGCAGCGGTTATGCATGTGGTTTCATAGAACGTATCACTATAACTGCAAAATAGACCCATGGCGCGTCGCAAAACATACAGCCTGTTGATACTGTGCAGCATTGTTGCCGCCGGGTATGGCTGTGGCACTAAGGAGCCAGTGTCACCCGCGCAGCCGACAGCATCAGTACCCAAACATCGTTTTGTTCAAAAAGGTTCGGTCACAGAAATGACCATTGTTCCTGAAGATGTAGCTCTGCCTGAGGCGCCGGGCAAAAACGAGTTCCAATCGTACTGCGGCATTTGTCACTCGCTGAAGTATATCACTGCACAGCCTCGTTTTCCGCGAGCCACATGGGAGGCGGAAGTACACAAGATGGTAGAGAAATACGGCGCACCGGTAGATACCAATGTATCGAAGGTGATAGTGGATTACCTGATGGTACTTAACGGAAAATGATCAGACAACGGCCGGCAACAGTTCCAGCAAGTCTTTCTCCTTTAACTGTAAGAGTGTCTTCATCTCCTTGAAAGTACGTGTTTGTTTGGCAACCTTAGGATGTTCATCCAACACTTTGAAGTGCGCTTCAACCAAAATAAGCAGCGGCGACAACACTTCGTTGCAGAAGTAAGTAACAGCAGCCTGCTTGCGCTGCAGCAGCTCATCGTCGCGACGTTCGGCCGTCAGCTGCTCTATCTGTCGTCCGAATCTGGTGGCTGTGTCCTGTGCCTTATGCAGACCCGTAAGCACCTTGTCCATCAGCAGCATGTTCTGTTCTTTGGGTCCCGTTTTTCTTTTGGCTATATCGGGGCGCAGTGCTGTGATGGTGGCAATCATCTCGGAAAATGAAAATACCTTCTGCAATAGCAGTGATGCTGCGCGACGGGCGCCATCATCGAGCAGGTGTTGCAGTTCGTCTTCTTCCTGCTCGCTGCGCGCAAATTCAATGACACGCGGATCTACCATGATGTTGTCGTTCACCAGCGGACTGCGCAGCACTATGCCTTGTAAAGTAGTGCAGCGGCTGAGTGCCACATAAGCCTGACCGGGCGCAAACGAGCGGTTGATATCAAGGATAGCCTTGTCGAGCGTGAGACCCTGGCTTTTGTGCACTGTAACAGCCCATGCCAGTCTCAGCGGAAACTGTGTGAAGCTGCCTACCTCTTCTTCGGTGATGCGCGATGCCTGCCTGTCGAGTGTGTAGCGCACATTGCGCCATTTTTCCAAAGGCACCTGCACACGCTCCTCCACACCTTCAAACGCTACCCATATGCCTGATGAGTTCACATCCGCCACCGTGCCGATCTTGCCGTTGTAATAGCGACGCGGTGTCTGCAGATCATTTTTTATGAACATCACCTGTGCGCCGCGTTTCAGTTGCAGCACCTGTTCGGCGGGTATGTTTCGCGCGTTGATCTCGCCGGTGGTAGTGGCTTCAAATTTGTGCGTGGTACCGTCCAGCAGCGCCAATTCGCGGGTGTTGATGTCATCGGCAATATGGTTGTGGGTACACAACACAATATGGCCCTCACCGCGGGGTGGCTCAGGCATGTAGCGCTCGTTCAGCGTGGCTATGTCCTGCAACGATACGTCGCCGCCACGCACCCGGTTCAGTATGTCAATGAATGTCTGTTCTTTCTGGCGGTAGATCTTTTTCAGCTCTATGTACACCGGCGGGTATTGCCGCAAAACGTGCGAATCAAAGAAGTAAGGACTTGCATAATATTCGCGCAGAATACCCCATTCCTCCTCGCGTGCTACCGGTGGCAACTGAAAAGCGTCTCCTATAAACAACATCTGTACCCCGCCAAAAGGGAACAGGTAATTGTTGCGCACATGGCGCAATACGAGGTCTATAGCGTCCATGACATCGGCACGCACCATGCTCACTTCGTCTATCACCAGCAATTCCAGCCGGCGCAGTAGTTTGATCTTGGTATCGCGCAGTTTCAGGTTTGCCAGTAGCGAATGTTTGTCTTCGGTGCCCTCGCGGTGCTTGCCGAAGCCACCACTATTGCCCGGCAAGAACGGACCCAACGGCAACTGCAGAAAAGAGTGTATCGTCTCGCCGCCCGCATTCATCGCAGCAACACCTGTGGGCGCAACTATGGCCATTTGTTTTTTTCCCAGCCCGCGTATATAGCGCAGGAAGGTGGTCTTACCCGTACCGGCCTTACCGGTGAGGAACAAATTTTCCTGTGTGTCTGTCACAAATGCGAGTGCCTTCTGAAAGACAGAATTGGAAGTATCTATTTCAAAGGCAGCAGACATCTGATGGAAAAAATGAGGAGCAAAAGTAGGAATAAAAGCGAGGGAAGGCATGACCGGCCGGAAGCGATGTTGCAGACCAAGCAGATATGTACTTCTGTATTGCGGTGAGTAGAGGCTGATGAGATCTACTTACAGAAACCTGGTGCGGCCGGTAGATCATTATAGTCGCTGAAGAAACGGAGTAGAAAATGCGATTATACATAGTGACTTTCCTAAAGTTTGGCGGCTTCTCACTTTTGCTCAAAATTTTTGTTGCGCACACCTGGATTGATAATCAATTCAATAAAGTAAAACTGCGCAGTTTTACTTCCCAAAAAATGCGCAAAAACTTCTCACTTACTTCCCACAAGTGAGAAGCAAAATGTGGCATAAAAAATAAATGCCGCGTGTTGTAATGTGTAACTGTTACTTGACCCACGATTTTTCCTGTGCTCATGTATTAAAGTTATACAAGCCTGCGGGGGAAACGAAATGAAATTTCTATGGTACTGCAGAAAGCCGGGTATGATAGGGAGATGGGAGCGAACGATGCTATTATGCGAGCTTCGATTGAAACAGCGTGTCACAGCTGCGCTCGTGGCTAGGCCAAGAGACCAGGCAAGTACGGTTAAGAGATGTAGTGCTTGTAACCGCTTTAGGGCAACACTTCTATTTTTCCCTGAAATACAACAACCTCACAATACGGAATTTCCGGGGAGCTGAATGATAGTATCGCAGGTCCGGCCGTAATACCTTTTAGCAAGCCGGTAGGTGAGATAGAAATACCGTCGCTGCTTGTTGACCAATGTCCTCCTTTTACTACCACAGGCAACTGGATCGTCTCCCCTTGCCTTACCGATAGTCCTTTGGGCGGAGTAACGTCGAGATCCGGGCAAAGCAATAATTTCCTGATCTTGTTATTACCGCGATCAGCAATAAGCAGATCGCCCTCTTTCGTAATATCAAGAAAAGTTGGATTGTTGAATGACATTTCCATTGGGTCTGTACCTTTTCCATTACCACTATTGCCGTTCCCGGCAATAGTGGTAATGGTACCTTTTTTGCTTATTTTTCTAATTCTACCATTTCCGTTATCAGACACATAAACGTTACCCTCTTCATCAATTGCAATCCCGTATGGACTATTAAATTCAGCATTTATAGCTGGACCGCCATCGCCTGAATATCCTTGCTTGCCTGTACCTGCAAACGCAAAAATGCGCCCTTTCGAATTCACTTTGCGGATCACATTGTTATCCTTCTGAGCAAATATCAATGCTCCTGTTCTGTCAACAGCAATTCCATTTACATAGGAAATTGACGCGTTTATTGCCTCCTTACCATCGCCGGAGTTTCCCTTGGTTCCATTCCCTACATAGGTTGAAATAGTGCCCTTTACATCAATTCGTCTTATTCGTTCATTTCCTGCGTCTGCGATGAATATTACTCCATTCGTGTCAATTGCAAGGGACGTGGGGATGAACAACTTTGCATTAGTGGCAGGCCCTCCATCACCGGAGAATCCTCCCGTACCTGTTCCTGTTACAGTCGAAATAATTCCTTTTTGAGATACTTTTCTGATAACGTTATTTCTCTGGTCGACTATGTATACGTTTCCCGAGCGGTCGACCTTGACATCATTCGGTTCGTATAACTGCGCAAGTATGGCCTTACCATTATCTCCGGAATATCCTTTCTGCCCTGTTCCTGCAAAAATGCTGACTATTCCCGTTTTGTCGATCTTGCGAACAACATGGTTAAAATTGTCTGCAATATATACGTTTCCTTCAGCGTCCTGCGCTGAACCGGTTGGACTATTAAAACTCGCCTGGTTTGCTTTCCCTCCATTACCTGACATGCCGCCAGCACCATTGCCGGCAATCGTAATGATCTTTTGCGCATTCGCCATCACGG
>JACSRV010000146.1 GCA_014879545.1 Chitinophagaceae bacterium
AAACACAAAAACAATAAAAACAATATGTATTCATTTTTCAATAAGGCAAATCCTCAGTTTCTGTAATTACCGCCCTACTCTATGGTATAACTCACACTACCGTCTTTTTCATCTTTCAGCAATACACCTGAAGCGGCAAGTTGGTTGCGGATGAGGTCGCTGGTGGCAAAATCTTTCCGTTTTTTGGCATCCTTGCGGATATCTATGAGGAGCGAAAGCACTTTATCCAGCTTGTCGGTCTGCTGCACCTGCAGCGGTTGCATACCCAGAATATCCACCAGATAAGTGCGGAAAGTATCCTTCACCAAGGCAAAAGTTGAGGCCGAAAGTGCGTTACCGGCCACCTGACCGCCCTTCATACCATTGATCACGGGGGCCATTTCGAATAAATTGGCTATGACTTTGGCGGTGTTCAGGTCGTCGTTCATAAAATCGGCGCATTCGTGGCACCAGGCTACAACCTTTCCGTCAAGGTCTTTATCGGTTGCATCAGCATTCCCGGCATGCGTCAGGTTCTGAAGCACCTCGAACGCTTCCCAAAGCCTGCGGAATGCCTTTTCAGAGCCCTGAAGGGCTTCGTTGCTGAAGTCGAGCGTGCTGCGGTAATGTGTTTGAAGGATATAAAACCGAACCACCATAGGGTGATAGGGCTGCGCCAACAACGGGTGATCACCTGAGAAAAGCTCTGACAATTTGATCACATTGTTGTAGCTTTTGCCCATCTTCTTGCCGTTGATGGTGATCATATTATTGTGCATCCAGTAGCGCACAGGGGGATGCCCGTGAGCGATGGTGCTTTGCGCTATCTCACTTTCATGGTGTGGAAACTGGAGGTCCATACCCCCGCCATGAATATCAAATGTCTCGCCGAGATATTTGCTGGCCATGGCAGAGCACTCTATGTGCCAACCCGGGAATCCTTCGCCCCATGGGCTTTTCCATCTCATGATATGTTCGGGCGGAGCATTCTTCCAAAGAGCAAAATCCGCTTTGTTGCGTTTTTCGTCCTGGCCATCCAACTCGCGTGTGGTCTCTAACTGGTCTTCCAATACCCTACCCGACAACTTGCCGTAAGGATAGGCAGCGGCATACTTGGGTACATCAAAATAAACAGAGCCATTCACCTCATAGGCAAAACCTTTTTCAATGATGGTCTCGATCATGGATATCTGTTCTACGATGTGGCCGGTGGCGGTGGGTTCAATAGAAGGCTCGTCGCAGTTGAACATCGCCATGCCTTTGTGGAACATAGAGGTGTACTTATGCACCATCTCCATTGGTTCCAGCTTTTCCAGCTTTGCTTTTTCGTTCACCTTGTCCACAGCATCTCGACCTTCCTCTTCGAAGTGGCCTGCATCGGTAATATTGCGTACATAGCGCACCCGGTAGCCCAGGTGTTTCAGGTAACGCTGCACCACGTCGAAAGTGACGTATGGGCGGGCATGTCCCAGATGGGACTCGCCCGAAACGGTGGGACCACATACATACAGACCGGCATGACCGGGCGTAAGCGACTCGAATCGCTCTTTTTGACGGGTATATGAGTTGTATATGTGAAATTCAGACATGAGATTCAATTTTCTTTCCTGCCAAACGTTTGTTCAGCTAAGGAACAGGATGTAAAAATAAGTGAGTACGGGAAATTACATGCCACTCGGGTCAACATCGGGCACGACAACTGCTGCAGTGCAACTGCACGAGGCGATAGCCATGAAGCAACAAGGAGTGATCAGCGAGCATCAATTTGCATGCATTTAATGCAAATGTAACAAAAAGTGGTGCATTATCGCTCAAAGTGTGCGAACTGGGTTTGGTTGCATCACAACGGTTCTACGCCCCCCTGGTGCGTATGCGCCCGGCAAGATCATGCAATATCTGATCCAACTCCTATGCGCTTTCGCCGATGCGTTGGATCGCGAATTTTGTTTCCTCATCCAACTTTGAAGTGTCTATAATATCAATAAGACCAAGAATGTTGGCCACCGGCCTTCGCACCTCGTGAGATTGAATGAACTGTAATCGTTCGATAGTGCGGTTCTTCAATTCTATCTGATCCAGCAGTTCTGAAACCTCATATCCTATGCACATAACGCCCTCAACAACGCCTGTGTCATTCCTGAGCGCCTCAAAATCCCAGTCGGTAGTGACATAACCGCCGCCCTTCACCGGCTTTCTGATAATGATGGAGCGGAACTGACCGGGAGCTTTAATACAATCCTCCACTACACCAAACTATTTTGAAAGACCAGCGGTAAAAACGAAACTGAATGATGCCGGAGCCTTTGATATCCCTTTAGACCTTCGCCTCCATGAGCCGAAATCGGATGCTGAAACAAACCAGCACCTTCAACCCCGAACTTATCGACGCCTACTAATATGTACACCAGTAGACCATAGATGAGCATTGCGCCAGCACCGGCGTACTTGGCATACATGCAGCAGTTGAACTGTTTGAGTACCTGAACTCGAGTGTATGAGAACCGGCTGCTACAGTGTATGTGGGACTGGTGACACCGGGTGCAAGGGTGGTCCAAACAGATCCATCCCATACCACAGTATAGGTACTGCCAGTGGATCGGTTACTGAATTGTACCTCAGCAGTATTGTTCACAACGCAACTCTGCACCTTAGTTTCACAACGTGAACCAGTGTAGCCCGAAGGACAGATACAGACACCCGCGTCGCAGGTACCTCCGTTCTTGCAGGTGACATCTTTGCACTTATCCTTTGTACAGGCTGTGTACAATGTAGCGGAGAATATGCCCATAGTGGCGAGAGCAGATAACAGTACATAACGCTTCATAACAGATGATTTTGCTTTGTTAATAATGCAAAGTTCATCCACTACGCTCCGCCAGTTGCTGACTGCGGTCAGCCAGATGACTGTTATGGGTCAACTGTAAGGCTAACTTCTATTCAACAGAGACCTTTCTCGTGACACGACCTTCTCCCGGTATCTCTGCCGACAGAAGGTAGTTGCCCTGCGCCACCAACGGCAAGTGAATGAGCAATGCATTACGTCCCGCAGACAACCGCTCATTAAAACTCATAACCTTCCTACCTGTGATATCGCACAATGTAAAATTAACCGGGCGCTCAGGCGCAAGCGGCGCGCTAATATCCATGCGCAACCATTCCCTGCACGGGTTAGGATAAGGATCAGATATTACCCATGCCCCCATTGTGTGACCACCGGTTGCAACAGTATAGTTGGTTGTATCATTGTTCACAATGATGTACTGTGCATTAAATGAAGTGTCAAATACATTGTTCCTCCAAGTGAGCTTGCTGTTGCCTGAAACATATTGCAACCTGTCAGCACTATCCAGCTCCGCACTCCACGTATTGCCGAAGTCGCCCGTAGCACGCTTGAACAAACGGAAATTCCCGGCCTCATAACCCGGATAGGTAATATTGAGCCTGCTGAACACAACACTGTCGGGTGATGAGAAGCTCTTATTGGTACCGTAATTATTGATGATGAAATACCCCGGAACTGCGGGACGGAAATCCGGGCGGGTATCGGGACCGCTCAGCAAATGGAAGGCAACCACCTCCCCATCGGGGTAAGTGCCTGATGCCGGCAAATACTCGTCAACATCGGCCGGGCCGAATGATGTGAGGCCACTAGAAGCTACCAATGGTAAACGGAGTACACGACCTGTTGCCACCGGTGCGGATGAGGTTACGATATTGGCTGAAGGAACCAGTACATTGAAGTTCCCTTTAACATCATATACACTACCACTAACGGGATCATACTGATTGAACTGGAAATACTTCAGCAAGCCCGATTCAGTAGCGGGATCGGTTATGAGGTGCATCTTTTCTCTAACTTCCTCTTGTGTGAGCGCATAGTCGTAGAATTTCACTTCCTCTATCAGCCCTTTGTATTTGGACCCCTGACCGTTGTGCACATCATAGTTGATCTGGAATGGTGTTTGGGAAAGGTCTATAACAGGCATTGGCCCGTTGTTTACTGTATCTCCTACTCCGTTGAGGTAAAGAACGACCCGCGATGGACTATACGTCAATACCACATGATTCCAGCGAGTACTGTCGCAAACCAATGTGCTGGTGCCTGAATAATTCACCGTGCTATCGGTATAGCACAAAATGAGATTGGGTGTATAACCATTAAACTTGAAGCCAAGTCCGAAACCATAATTGGCGGAACCCGGATAGGCAGGGTGGCCAACGATCTGTGAGAAGCTCTTTTGCTTTCCCTCAGGTTTTATCCAGCAGGAGATCGAGAAGTTATTGCTGTTGATATTGGCAACCCCAAGACTCACCGTCTGCGAAGTTCCGTTCATCTGCAGACACTTACCCGCAACCGTATCGGGACTGCAATTGTCATTGGCAACAACTATCATATCAGGAATGGTCTTTGTGTGCGTTTGACCCAGAGCATTGGTAACTGTTAAGGCCACAGTATAAGAACCCGCGGAAGGATAAACAACCTGTGGACGCAATGCCGTGGTGCTGCTTACCCACAGGGCGCCGGGGAATGACCAGGTGCGTGTTGCACCCGCATGATCGTACATGGAGTAGTCGAAGAAATTGACCGTGTCTCGGGGGCATCCTACATTCTTTCTGTCGGCCATGGGCTGGGCTACCGGCGCCCCTGTAGAGTAAAGCGGTGTCTCCCAGATACTGCTGTTTCCGGCAAGGCGCAACTTATTATCGCGATAGAATATCAATGCACCTACACGCGCCTCAAGTCCCTGCGGCAAACCATCGCTGAACGCGAACCAATCGGACATGGTTGTATCGCGGTAGTACACCTTTGACGGGCGATTGTTGGTCACTGCATATACGCCGCCGGCGCCTCCCTGATATTGCAGGAATGCCACCTTCTTTCCGTTGAGCGCAGTGCCCGTAATATTGGTCCAGCTACTGCCACCATTCACCGACCTGAACACCTTGTTGGCGGCAGCACCGTTTGCCATACACAGGTAAACGTCATTCTCATTGAGCGGATTCAAGACGATATCAGAGTTATAATATTGCCAGGTCACCGGCAGAGTAATGGAAGACCATGTTGTTCCGCCGTCGGTTGTTTTGTATACTCCGTTGGTCACACATACATAGATCACCTGAGGATTGCTGCGAGCAATGTCGAATCGCCACACCTTATTGCCGGGACCAAAATCGTGCAAAGCCTGATAAGACGAACCCCTGTTAGAAGACTTCCACAGCACTGTGTCCTTGCCCAGGTAGAAGATATTGGCATACCGCGGGTCTGTCATGAGCTTGCTTGAAAACTGACCGTAATAATTGTCCTGTGGCCACATGGAGTTGGGGACGTTTGCCGCCGAGTATTGTGCTGCACCCGTGAGCGTTGCAGGAATGATCACGTTTCCGATGTCGCGGAAACCGGTGATACGCGAGAAACCATGGTACACGTGTCCGGTAGCATCTTCGCCGCCACCCAGAGACAATGCCTTACCGCCACCATAAACATCAAACAATGCCGCATTACCGTTGTGGTAACGGCCACCTACTACAATGTCCTCGTCCCAGCCCTGACCAAAGCCCCAGTAATCAGCACTTCTGAGACCATTGTTGCGAACGGACCAATTGGAAGTATTTGTAAAAAAGTCGGTCGAGTAATTGACGCCACCGTCCGTAGCGATATAGGCATCGCTGCCGAGAACTACGGCTTGCTGAATATCGGGATGCAGACCAAAAGGCCCTGAATACCCGCCAAGGGGGCTAAAGTTCACACCGCCGTCGGTAGACTTGTAGGTGGTGGTAGTTCCAACGATCACGTGGTTGGCATTATATGGTGATGCCATTATGCCTAGGTCGTAAAAACCCTGACCATTAGACATACCCAAACCGGTTGTTGCCGATGTACCGGTCAAGGACGTTGACGTTGATGTAGCGGTCACGGACCAGCCGGAGCCCCCATCGGTACTACGGATGATGCGCGGCGGTGTGGACGAGCCACCCAGGTTCACACAATATACATACCCGGTTGCGGCGGGTGTTACTGCCAACCGTGCACCGGAAGTGCTTGTACCGGAAATAGTTGCACCTGTCACATCAGCGAACGTTGTTCCACCGTTAGTCGAACGCAGTAACACCAGCATACCGCCAGAAGAGCCGGCCACATATACAGTGTCGGTGCCTGCAGGGTTGAGTACTATATCATAAAGAGACCCGGTAACTGTGCTACCTGCTGCTGCGGTCCAGGTAGTTCCACCATTGTCGCTATAGTAAACAGTAGTAGAGCCGGTTATTAAAACACGACCGGTATTGGGGTTCACAGCTATGGCATTGCCGCCACTACCTGTGTAGCCGGTGAGTGCCGACCATGTTGCACCACCGGAAGTAGTCTTCAATAGCGTCGACGCGGTACCGTCGTAGGCATAAACGATATTCTCGTTCCACGGATCAATAGCAATGGACCTGTTCCCACATGTTGTGAGCGAGTTACTTACCGATGTCCAATTGAGGCCCTTGTCGGCTGATCGGTAAAAGTTGCCGGGTTCACTGGCCGCGTAGACCACAGATGGGTTTGAGGGCGCTATAGCGATACAATAAATATTAGTCTGATAGTTCTTTAATGCACCTGTACCCACATTGTATGTCTGCGACGGCCCAAGCAATGTCCAACTGGCTAAAGCAGTGGTCTTCGCTGCCGTGCCTGGTTCCGTCTTCGTATGTTGTGCCTCCAAAGACTTTATCAACTCTCTGCGCGCGTGCTCGGGATCGTATTTTATTGTCCCATCCGGCTGAATGAACGGAGACATGCCCGTGCGCCACCGCACATAAGCGTTCAGATAAGGATCTTCATGAAATTCCTCACCCTCGGCATCAGCTGACTCCCTGCGCTTTTCAGTGGCCTTATAAACCTCGATCAGCGAATCGACTTTAAAAACGTTGACGTTCTTCCAATTGGTCTGGCGCACCCAGGCCGGAACCGAAATTTCACCGGGCAGACCAAACGGGTCGGTTTCCTGCGCGAGGCAGGGAGATGCAGGCAGCATAAATATGGCGAAAGCCCCGGCAAGGGTCTTCGTACGACGAGCGATAAAAGACATCATATATTGTTACAATATTTTAACCAAAACTTAAAGTTAGATATAAAAAGCTGACGAACAACCGACTACCGTTGTTTTTTGCGCAATATCCGCATGATGCGTACCCTGAAATAGTCATAAAACAGGGCAATGACCAACAATACTGCCGGCACCAGAAATGCATGAAAAGAGAAATGTAAAAATGCAATGCCGCCGGCAATACCTCCCAATAGAAAAAATGAAATAATGGTGAGTCTCAGGACAATTCTGTTTCGCACAGCTTTTGTCGTTCCGGCCGGAGAAAAAACGGAAGCAAAGTCTATGCCCAGATCGGTGAACATACCGGTGAGGTGGGTGGTGCGTACTACTGACCCGGAAATGACGGACACCATGGCATTCTGCATACCCATGGCAAACAACAGAGCTCCGGCGAAATACTGCTCGTGCACCCACGAGGCGACATAATGTCCCCCCATAAGCGCCACAACCAGCACCACCGACAATATAACAATGATGGGTATAGTGTATGCATTTGCCTTTTCGCGCCCCACAACATTGATGACAAATGCCGAACAAAACGCCCCTAAAAGAAACAAGGAAAGCCACGCCGCGGCCGTTGCCGCCATATGCAGATCGGAAGTAGCAATACTTACAGCCATAATGGCCGCATGCCCGGTAACATTGGTAGTAAGTATCCTGAAGGCAAAATATCCGGCAGCATTTATGAAGCCTGCATTCAGACAAAGAAGCACCGCCAGCCGCAGATTGTGTTTGAAACTTCTATTCTGACCCGTGTGACGCAACATCGCCAACAAAGGTCGGGATTTATTACCGAAGCCCACCAACGCTTCTTTCTAAACAGACTATGCGGGCAATTTGATGGTAACGGTGGTACCTATGCCTACTTCGCTTTCGATACCTATGGAACCGTTCAAGACCTCAACCATGGCCTTAGACATAAACAGACCCAGACCAGTACCGTTCCCGATATTATGGAATCGCTTATTGAGACCAAAAAGCTTGTCGCCGAATAGCTTCATATTTATGCCGATGCCATTGTCTGTAATAGACATGACCACTTCAGCCGGTGTCTTGCGGGCACTGATCACAATACGGCACTTCCTGTCGGGGCTTCGGTAAAGAAGACAGTTTGAGAAAATGTTTGAGATAAGATCAGTAAAAAGCGAGGTGACGGTGTTTATCACAAATCCGTATTCAAAATCGGTAATGATATCAGGAGACACAGCCTTTACGCCCTCTTCGTGCTTTCTTTTCACTTCTTCCAGCACATCTGCCAGGGCAACACTTCTCACCTGCGCAGTAAAAGAGCTTTTAAATGACAAAGCGTTATTCAGATTCCTGACAACACTATCGAGTTTTTCCGCGTTCACAAGTAGTCCGGCCGAGATAATTTTCAAGTCTGCCAAATCTTCGATCTCCTCTATCATGCTGCAAGCTCCAAGCACAGTTGACAGCGGTCCGCGCAAATTGTGCGACACAATTTCTGCGAAATCGGTAATCTCACGGTTTCGTTGCACAAGGTCGGCAATAATCCTGCGTCGCTCGGCCTCAAGGTGCTTGCGGGCTGTTATATCGACCATGGTCCCAATAATAGATGGCTTACCGCTGTACAATGTCTTCGAGCCAAACAACTCCAGCCACACAATACTCCCATCTTTTCTTCGCGCGCGCACTTCAGACTGCACCTTTTCCAGATGCATGTCGAGACGCACCTCAATATCTTCTTTCGCCCTTTGCTGGTCCTCCTCCACAATAAACTCAAAGACCGAATGTCCAATGAGCTCCTCCTCTCTATAACCGAATTCTTTCACCACCCACGGATTCACATAAACGAACATGTCATCCTGCAAAATATACACGCCTACCACCGACTTCTCAACAAGGTCGCGGAACTTCATCTGCGATTCTATGCGCTCAGTGATATTCTCTATCTGCGCAACATTGTATAACGGAACACCATTCTTATCTCTCAACAATGCAACGTTGAGATTAATCCAAACTGTCGAACCATCTTTATGAATGAACCTCTTTTCCGCCCGATACAATTCCCGCTTGCCTTCGCGCATTTCATGAAGCGCGGCCACATCAGCACCGATATCCTCAGGGTGAGTTAAACCCTGAAAGCTACAGTCAAGTAGTTCTTTATTGGTATAGCCCAACATTTTAGAGAGCGCACTGTTCACCATCATCCATTCTCCCTGTAAAGAAACGAGTGCCATACCTATCGCCGACTCTTCAAATGCTGTTCTGAATCTGGCTTCGGATGCTTCCAATTCACGCCTTTGCGCAGCGCGGTTGAAAAAAACTTCGATCGTTGACGCAATTGTTTTGATGAGACTTCGCTCCTCCGTAAGAAATGGCCCTTCATTCTCAACCAGCATCTCTTTTGAATACACCACTTCGATAAGCCCTGCGCGACCATCTGCAAGCTTGAACTCGGCACGCTGGCACCATCTGGACTTTTTGAATCCCTCAGACATATGGCGCACGCCTTCGAAAGTGATGCAGGCACTGCAGATCTCGGGATACTGCCAACCGGGTGGCAATAAAGGAACGATATGAGCAAGAACCTCACCCTTATTCAGAATTTCGTCATGAAGCACCCGGTATACGTTATAAATAGTAGACAACTCTTTTACCCGCTCGTTAAGAGTATGTTTTGTTAGCACTATTTCCCGACGGGTACGAATACTCCTTACAGCCAGCGAGAGGTTGCCTGCCAGACGATCAAGTACAACGATCTCATGTTCATCAAAAGCGTCTTCAGATGCGGCATAAATATTCAACGTGCCTACATCCTCGCCGCCGAATTCAAGCGGCAACACAATTGAAGAAGCGATACCAAATTGTTTCGCCATTTCAAGCCATGGTCTGAAACCGGGAGAACTACTCAGACTATTTGTGACCACTTTTTCGCGCCCCAGAAGGGTTCGCGCGGTAGGCCCCTTTGATAATTCAGGGTCTGTGAGGGTTATCTTGATCCGGGAAAGATAATCCGTCTGACCATACGATGCCACCGGCAACACGATGCGATCCTTCCCCTGTCCTCCATAACTGATCCATGCCAGACGATACCCACCAAACTCAACGATCAGTCGGCAAACAGCGTCGAGCAGGTACTGCTCAACCTCAGTAGATAAGATGAGGTCATTCACCTTTGTCAAAAGCGTCAATTCGCGATTGGATTTTAACAACCGCTCGCCCAATTTTTCCAGCTCGAGTTCCTTTTTCTTTCTTGCATCAATGTCGGTTGCGGTAAATGTCACACCGATTATGTTACCACTACCGGCGATCAATGGGTTCACCTTCATATGAAACCAGATCTGTTCATTTCCAATCCTTATCAGCCGCTCCCACACAGATGTCTGACCGGTCATCGCCTTTGCATAACCATCTATGAAACTGGTCCTGTTTTCTTCAGAAACAAAATCGAGATAATTTACACCGGCTTTGAGTTCTTTGTTACGCATTTTGAGTTGCCGTGCGTGTGCCAGATGATTACAGCAAAGAACCTCACAATTTTGTCCCATCACCACCACATCATCTGTGATGTTGTCGAGAACAGTCTGCAAAAGTGTAATTGCATCTGCGCCGGTCAATATTGTATGATTCGAACTCAAAATTTATAATAATAGGTGCCTCGCAATCATGTATTTTGATGCAAGATATTATAAAAGCAATAACGATTTTCGTCTCATGTTCATTCTGCTCAAGCGTAAATCATTGAAATGCACTTTCTCTACTGAACCGGCATCAGGCAGCTCACTTGAGCAACATCAGGCA
>JACSRV010000194.1 GCA_014879545.1 Chitinophagaceae bacterium
TATCAATACATCTCCGTCTCCGACGGCATTCATTAGCACCATCGCCACATACTCCATTGGGCACCGGTGTTTTTCACTGGTTTCTTCTATTCTTGCGAGTGTTTTTCACTCACATACTACTCTTGCCCCCCCAGTGCCATAGTGTAGCCACTGTCTGCCTTCAGGCAAATTAGTAACACCCCGTTCATTCCTCCCTT
Organism: Chitinophagaceae bacterium; assembly: GCA_014879545.1. Lineage (GTDB taxonomy): Bacteria > Bacteroidota > Bacteroidia > Chitinophagales > Chitinophagaceae > Nemorincola. Next base: position 198 of record JACSRV010000194.1, read on the forward strand.
GTTTTTCCGGATGTTCCGCAGGGCATCCGGAAATATCAATACATCTCCGTCTCCGACGGCATTCATCAGCACCAAAGTAAGATACCCCCCATTTGGCGCCAGTGCTTTTCACTGGTGTCGGCTGTTCCTTCGAGTGATTTTCACTCGCCTGCTACTCTCGCCCCCCCTTCATACCGTGGTAAAGCGCCTGTATGCAGTCAGGCCGATTTGTAACACCCCCTCGTTCATTCCGCCAATAGCATGATTACGATATCTCCACCGAAGGCTCGAATATATCCCCCTACGGTTGATAATTGATCTCAACGATCACCTCATTTTCTCTGTTCACCACATCCCATGGGGCATTATAACCAAGATAGGTATAGCCCCCCAGCGCCTTGTACCCCAGCTTGCCCAGTATTGTCTTCAGCTCGGCTATATTCTCTTCAATCTTGTGGTTATTCGCAAATCCGCCAAATTTTATCGCAGCATAGTAACCCTCCTTAGAGTAGCTGATGCTCACCGAACTATTATCGGGTCGCGGCAGGTTATCGAGGTCATACCCCGCGGGCATAACAAAACTCATTCTGTTCATCGCCGAATCTACCTCCATGTGCACAGGGGCCGTCATCGCAATTTTCTCAGAAGAACTATTTCCACCAAAAATATACCCCGCCAGCGACCGGAAATTATCGTCACTTCTGTCCATATACCGCTCCCCCGGCGACTTCACTGTAGCGACTACAGCCCTCGGATAAAAGCGTATCTCTATACCTTCAATTGTCTTCTCTACCCTGTACTTCTGTCGCTCCACCTTTTTATTTGCCGCATAAGTCATAGCCGAATAGATCACTGCAAGAACAAGAACAACGATAAGGAACACCTTCATAATTACAAATTGATTTCTACCGACCTCAGCCGCCCCACAAAGTTTACCTTTTTCTACTACCTATGGCATAGATTTTCTCTGTCCGCCTATCACACCGCTCTTACCCGTTTGCAACGGTGACGCCTTTCTGTAGCGAATGCCTACCGTCAGGCACATTTATAACGCCCGTCTCTACGTTGTTCACCACATCCCGGCACAGTGTTTTCCCCCATTGCCAAAGAGTATTAATACTATCATCAGTTGCTCATTTCACTAAACGTTCTGCACAATGTCGTATGCACTTTTGTGATGTTAAAAAGAAAGCATGCTACGTGCTGAAACAGTAGAAGGGGGAATCTGAAAACCCTATGTAATAGAGTAAGAGAAAATTATTAAAACCATATTTTATGCCGGACAATTATCAGATCACGTTCAACCAGATCACTTGCTTTTTGCCATCATCATCATTAAGCATCAGCGACGATCAGGCTGCCCAAAATGCGCTAACGGTAGCCCAAAAAGTTACAAGCCTTGGCTCTTCATTGACATGCGTAGTACAGAACAATGTATGTGCCGTGGTCGATATCATAGACAAAGGGATAGACCTGAGCCAGGCCGTACAGGACCTCATTCAGAAGATCGACTTCGATGAGCGCGTAGCACGCAAACTTGCCGATAACGGCTACATTTCATGGTGTCCCGATTTCAATAATCCACAACCTACCGAAGACAACCACGCACCGGCCAGTACCAGCTATCCATGGACATTATGGCCAGTACCAAACGGTTGGCCGAACGACATCAGGAAAGGCAACTTCCACTTCGCAAAGGACACATCGGCGCCCGGCACACCCTTCACCCTTTCTCAGATGCCGGGCTCTGATCTGCCGGGCCTGCCCGCCGGCGCAGTCTGCCTGTTCGACTACGACGATATCAGCACCGATGATCTCATTTACGCGATAGACATTACCAAGGTAGGGCCATTTCAGCTGATGCTCTACAACGGCAAGCAGGATTCATACTATGCGTTCGACTACGTTGTAGCACCCGTCTCCATCGCGTGACCATAACACATTGCCAACCAAGCAGCAGGTGGTTGCCTGCTGCTTGGTTTCCGTCAGGTCGTATATCGACATATTTCGTTTTGATATCTGAACTGCTGATCTTTAGATGCCCGGATTCATAAAACCATCATACACACAATCGTAATTACTTAAATTTATACCCTTATGGAACAAATGTTCCATAACAATTGAAACAACTGACTACCTTTGTAAAAGTTTTCATGGTGATAGGGTTTATAGGGGCTGGCCTGTTCTCAGGCTGGCTTTTTTATTTTACTTCGTTCCGGGTCTTTTTCCTTCCCTTTTATCATCCCCCCGTCCTGAAAAAAAACAATTCGATTATACTTAAACCACTTTCCGCGTATTTCCACTTTTGTCAACCTTTCGCAGGACGATCTTTTTTAGTACTGTCCACTTTTTTCAGGACGAGTCACATCTTACCATCTTTAAATCCTAAAAATCTTCACTTGCCTACCGCAGGGAGGTTCAGACAAACCGCCGCAGGCAGGCCCGCCGACCGTAGGTGGGTTCAGCCCCCCCCCACAAAGCCCTCATTCGACCTCACCCTCTCCCTCGGAGAGGGCCGGGGAGAGGTTTTTATGACACTACAGAAAACGCACTATCATAGATATTCTATTTGCGCTCCTGCCATACCCTTTGTAACTTGTACTGATATTGAAGAAAACGAAGCAAAACGGCATGTATGGCGTTTTTTATTTCAGAGTAAGTGGGAAGCCGGTGGGAAGCAAGTGAGAAGAAGCCTGCCGGCAGGCAGGTGCGCAGTGCCGCCTGTCCCGAAAGCATTCGGGACGAAGCAGAACTTCTCACCCGGCCATTGATAATCAATGGAAACCTGTGCAATTCATAAAAAACAAAAAAATCAGAGAAACTGCGCACAGCGCGCACCCGCAAACAAACACCAATAAATGTTACTTCATATACACTTGTAATACCCCCCCCCAACACCTCCTATACAACCGTTTTTTTAGATAACTTGTACCACTTATATCATAGCAGCAAAATGGCGAAAAACAAACAGGCACCGAATAGCAATCCACCGGCAGTTACCACCGGCAGCTCCGCCCCCAAACTACCGGGTTACCTCTTCGGCCTGCTGGCGGTCATCGTGTCCGCTCTTGCCCTGTGGCCTGTGCTGCAGAACAGCTACATCTCATGGGATGATAACGTATATTTTTATGAGAACGACTACCTCACCCGTCCTCTGGGCACTGCCATATCTCATTTTTTCTCAGGCTCTTTATACCTGGGTGCCTACACACCTGTCACACTCTCTGTTTTAGCCATCATTTCAAAACTGGCCGGCAATATCGAACCCGGTAATTTTCACACAGCTGCACTGGTATTGCACCTCATCAATGTATTTCTGGTGTTTCTTTTCACTCATCGGTTAGCTGCCCGCAACACAACGATTGCGTTCTTTTCCGCCGCACTATTTGGCCTGCACCCCATGCATGTTGAATCAGTTGCATGGGCAGCCGAATTCAAAGACGTCCTCTTTACCTTCTTCTACCTGGCAGGACTACTCACATGGCTGCGCGCAACCAATGCTCAGGACAAAGTAACTAAATGGCACGTAGCTACTTGTCTGCTCTTTATTTTGAGTCTGTTATCCAAACCGGCTGCCGTCACATTCCCTATCGTGCTCTTGCTCTTGCAGTGGTATCAGCAAAAATCTGCTACCCGCAACCAAAGCATCTTCATCGGTATCATGGTCGTGTTGTCTGTTATCATCGGCATAGTCACTATCTATGGCCAAAGCACATACCCACACATGCAGGAATCACACAACCTGCTTCAAAGGTTTGTAGTTGCTGCCTATGCCTACACACACTACTATATCTCCTTGGTGTGGCCCACAGGCATGTCTATATTCTACCCTTACCCTGCCCTCGTTGAAGGCAACCTTCCAGGCCTCTACTACTTGTACCTGTTGCCGGCCGCCGCGCTGCTTTTCGCAGCATGGTTTTTTCGCAAGTCTGCCCCCTACCTCACATTCGGTATAGGCTTTTTCACCATCAACATTCTATTGGTGCTTCAAATACTCTCGCCCGGCATGTCTGCCATGGCCGATCACTACACCTATCTCTCCTACCTCGGATTGATTTTTGGCATTCTTATGTCGATAAATACACTCATACAGCGGGCTTCCACCGTCAAAGCCCTGCCACGCATAGCCACCGGTGCCGGATTGGTGGTACTTGTCATCTTTGGCACCATTGCAAACGCGCGCGTGCGCCACTGGCAGAATGATGAGACCATGGCCAACGAACTCTTGGGAAAATACCCCTCCAACTACGTCGCGCTCAACAACATGGGCTTCGTCCTCCACAATCAGGGTCAGTCTGCACCGGCGATCACCTATTGCATGCAGGCGATCAGTCAGAAAAAAGATTACCCTTACCCCTACGTCAACGCCATAAACGCAGCCATTGCACTCAACGATATCAACTTTGCAGCCGGCTTGGCCGACTCTGCAGCCCGTTTTGTTAAACCCACACCCGACATCCTCAACAGCATAGGCTATGTAGCACTCTTGCAAAACAGACTCGATGACGCCATCGCCAACTACAAAAAGACCATTGCCCTGCAACCAACCAACCGGAACGCCTACCTGGCACTTGCCGAGATCTATTACCGTAAAAAAGACTACACTACAGAGATCAACATACTTAACAAAGGCCTGAAACACCTCCCCGACAACCCCATTCTGCTCAACTATAAAGGGTATGCACTCTACACAACCGGCCGCTATCAGGATGCAATCATCATGTACGACAAAGCACTATCCATTGCCCCCGACTACAAAGGGGCCGCCGAGAACCGGGAGCAATGCCTGAAGGCCATGAACGCACCTAAGTAAAAACCGGACTTTAGAGAGCGGCTGATCTGTCGCATGCACATGACCGGAAACATAATTCCAGCCACGGCACTTCTGTAACTTTATGTTATATTTTGAGCATTATGAAACGGCTGCAATTCGTGTTGATTATAATGGTGTTCTCCTTCGTAGCATGTAGGAAAGACACGACCCCGCCTCTGGCTTCATCCGGCGAAATACGTGTCGCGGTGGGGCACCTGGTCGAGGGGACACCCCTCTTGCCCGACAGTCTCAGATGGCAGAACCAAGCCGGTGAAACATATGGAGTAGAGCGGCTTCAGTACTACCTCAGCAACTTCCGCTTCTACAGCAATGGCAAGTTGGTTCACACCAACAACTCTATTAAATATATTGACGCCTTCATCGACTCCACCCGCGCCTTCACCATTCCGCTGGCCGGTGCCATCACAGGCCGGTGCGATTCGGTTTCATTTCTCTTGGGTCTCGACACCGTCACTAACGTATCCTTCTCTTTACCGCCAACCCTGCAAAACTCCGACATGGGCTGGCCCAACAATATGGGAGGTGGGTATCACTTCATAAAAATGGAAGGCCACTGGCGCGATGGCTCCGCGCTTAATGGTTTTGCGTTGCATGTCGGCCGCAACGGGTATGCCATACCAATGGGGTGCCGGTGCAGTATGGATCTCACAAATGCCACAATCAGGTTGCTGCCGCTCTCCATGAACGTGAACGAGTGGTTCCGCACACCGGCAATCTACAGCCTCTCGACAGACGGATCCAACTCTATGAACAATATGACGCTCATGCGCAAGCTGTGCAACAACGCCACTGACGCATTCTCCGCTATGTGACCCTGCAAAATACTCTCATGAAATTGACCAGAACCAATATCGCTTCCCTCGCACTTGCCATTCTCTACATTATGGCAGTTGCAGGCTCCTGCCGAAAAAAAAGCTCAACCGACCCCACTCCGGAAGACACCACCGTATCCCTCACCCCGGACACCATCCGCACACCACTCTACTTTCCGCAACCCATCATGCCTGCCGACAACCAACCGGCAAAAGAGATCGCACAACTCGGTCGTATGCTCTATTACGACACGCGCCTCTCAAACGATGGTCGCAGTTGCGCGGGCTGTCACATCCAGTCCATCGGATTCACCACCCCGTCAATGCTCAACGGCACTGTGGTGCTGCCACATGTCAATATGGCCTGGTACAACACCTTTATGTGGGACGGTTCAAAAACCGGTACACTTGAAGACGTCATGACTTTCGAGGTGCAGGAGTTCTTTGCCACCGACCTCAACCGCATCAACACAGACCCCATCTACAGTTCCTTATTCAGAAAGTACTTCAAGACCACCATCATCACCTACAAGCATCTTGCCTACGCACTCGCCCAGTTTGCCCGTACGATGGTATCGGGCAACTCCCGCTACGACCTTTCACTGCGGGGTATGGTCACACTCACACCCGATGAACGTGCAGGAGCAGAACTATTCTTCACAGAGCGGGGCGACTGCTTCCACTGCCATACCAACCCGGTCATGACCGACAACACTATGCATAACACAGGCCTCGACAGCATATATGCCAAAGAGGCCGACAAGGGTTACTACAACGTAACTCATAACCCGAACGACCTTGGCAAGTTCCGCACACCCAACCTGCGCAACGTAGCACTACGCTCCAGGTTCATGCACGACGGGCGGTTCTCATCGCTGGAAGAAGTGATCAATTTCTACGATCACGGCATGCGTAAAGTTCCCAACCTCGATCCCATAATGCTCTTACCGGCAAAAGCAAATGGTCTGCAACTTGAAGATTGGGAAAAACAGCAACTTATCGCCTTCCTTAAAACCCTTACCGACACCACCTTCACTACCAACCCGGCATTCAGCAACCCCAACTAACCCGATATCCTGTTTAAGCTTGTCAAGCCACTACTCCGTCGGCCGCGACATATATTAACATCTCCCAAACATCAATTTATCTACATTAGCCCTATCATGCTGCGGACTTCAGCCATTTTATCGGCTTTGCTTTTATGTGTGTCGTTTCCATTCGCGGCGACGGCGCAAAGCTTGCCGTCATCACCCGTCATCAACTTGCAGACAGGCCGTTCACTGCGATTCAACGAGCTACTACCTAAAGGTAAAGTCACACTAATATGTTTCTGGGGTACATGGTGCCTTCCGGGGAAAAGACAGATAAAGACCATAGTCCGCAATCTGCCTCATTGGCACAGACTAGCCGACTTCACCTTCATCACCATTGCAGAAGATCATCAATCGGTCGATGGGCTTGAACAAAAATATGCCCGCGCGCAGAAATGGCAATTCCCTCACTACCTCGACGCTACCAACGAACTAAAAAGCAAGCTAAAGTTTCACGCATTACCCTACACCATTATTATAGATAGCAAGGGGAGTATTATCTACAGTCATACCGGGTATTTAGAAGGAGAAAACTTACAACAAGAGTTGAAGCGAATTGCCGGTAAATAGAGGCAAATTGATCAAAGGGTCTGTAACATTGACCTGCTACTATTCAAATCCATATTTCGCCATACTCCAGAATTCATCGAGAGCTATTATCCTTTGCTTAAAGAATGAGATAAGCTCCGGCCAGTCTTCCTGTCGCATGATGTTCACACCGTACAACTGCTTGCTGACCGAACTTATCTCCCTGCCGTGTTCATCAACCCGCGACTCAGCCCATTCCCATTCTTCACCAAGTGTTTCATGCAGTACAGCTCGCATTGACTCAAATTTAGCAAAGCATGCAACCCTGTCACCGCGATAACCATGCGTTATCTCAATTGTAATATGTGCACCACCTGTTCCCGCGTCCATCCTGAAGTAAACCGATGGCACATCTGTCTTGTAGTTCACCCAATTGACCCGCTCCCCATCCGCCGAAAGCACCGGGCGCATGTACTGCCCCAGCGTTGTCCAGAACGCCTGTCGTTGCCGCGATGCTTCCTCTTTTGTGTACATCTTCGAAATCGGAGAATCTCATAAACAAGAAGAGCGAAAAACCGGAAAACACATCCGACCTTTCGCTCTTTCTAGTGTGGTGCGGGAGGGAATTGAACCCCCGACACAAGGATTTTCAGTCCTTTGCTCTACCAACTGAGCTACCGCACCTCCCGTTTTGGGATTGCAAAGATATATGCTGACACCGAGAAAACAAAACTATTTTTAAAAGTAATTTTCTCAGTAGCAACCTTTCTTAGGATAACTCAGGATATAGCGGAAACGCGTTCATAAATTCGTTCACTTCTCCCTTCACTGCGGCAATAACATTTTCGTCATCAGGCGCCATCAGCACCCTGTCCAACCAGTTCACCACCTGCAACATATCTTTCTCTTTCAAGCCGCGCGTAGTGATTGCAGGCACGCCCACCCTTATGCCCGATGTAATGAACGGTGACTTGTCATCGAACGGCACCATGTTTTTATTAATAGTTATGTCCGCCTTCACCAGTGTATTCTCTGCTTTCTTGCCACTTATGTTTTTGTTCCGAAGATCTATCAACAACAAGTGATTGTCGGTTCCACCGGACACGATATTGTACCCTTTCTCCAGAAAACCGCCTGCCATTGCCTGTGCGTTTGCAATGATCTGCTCACCATATGTCTCAAATTCGGGTTGCAATATCTCAAAAAACGCAACCGCTTTCGCAGCGATAACATGTTCGAGCGGCCCTCCCTGCGTACCCGGAAATACCGCCAAATCTATCAGTTGGCTCATCATCCTTATCTCACCCTTTGGCCCCGTGATGCCGAATGGATTCTCAAAATCATTCTTCATCAGTATAAGGCCGCCGCGCGGACCTCTCAGGGTCTTGTGCGTAGTGGTGGTCACAAAATGACAATGATCGAACGGACTTCTCAGCAGTTTCTTAGCAATAAGTCCCGCAGGATGTGAGATGTCTGCCATCACCAGCGCCCCTACCTTATCGGCAATAGCCCTGATACGTGCATAATCCCAATCGCGGCTATAGGCCGATGCTCCGCAGATGATCAGTCGGGGCTTGTGCTCCATTGCCTGACGCTCCATCATGTCATAATCCACCAGACCGGTTTCCTGCTTCACTCCGTAGTGAACGGCATTATACAATTTGCCCGAGAAATTCACAGGCGATCCGTGGGTGAGATGCCCTCCCATGCTCAGGTCAAGGCCCAGAATTGTATCTCCCGGACGCAACACAGCAAGCATCAATGCAGCATTGGCCTGCGCGCCGCTATGCGGCTGCACGTTGGCATAACTCACACCAAACATCTGACACGCCCTGTCAATCGCCAGCTGCTCACTTTTATCTACCACTTCACACCCGCCGTAGTAACGCTTACCCGGATAACCCTCTGCATATTTGTTGGTCATCACACTTCCCATAGCCTGCATTACCTGCAAGCTGGTGAAATTCTCCGATGCTATCAGCTCCAGTCCGTGCTGTTGCCTATGCATCTCTTCTTGTATAAGGCTAAAAATGGCAGTATCTCTTTGCATTATTTTCGTATTTATTTATCAGAACAAAAGAAATCGGTTGTAGGGAAGAACGATACCGGACAAACGCTAATGGTACGCTGCCCTTTTCGTCAGATTTTGCTCGTAAAGATAAATGTTTTCGAGGCAATGATGGCAAATACTCCTCACCTTCAATTCTTCCCCACGCAATACGGCGCATCGGGCCGTCAAAAGACAAGGAACAGTAAAAAGTATAACGTAGCTGCAAGTAAATCCTTATGGAAAGAAAGAGATTGTTGCATTCGGCAGCCCGGTAAATGCGGTTACTATCCCGGTTGGCGTTGCGCTTTATCAGGCAAATTCGGGTCTGCGACGCATGGCCCGCACTTCCACGATACCCTGAAATAAATATACCCTGTTTGTGTGCAGATGGCGACACTTAGTGCGTGTACGCAACTTTTCTATTTTCTGATAGATCTCTCCGTCTTCCGTAACGAAATATTGGTTCAGCCCCACGTCATCAACAAGTTTGTAACCGGGCTTGTGCTCGTCATACCTGTATAAAGCCTTGAACAGATCGGGATCGGTACAAGTACTCGCTGCAGGATTGTGCACATAAGCGAACAGAGCACGTTCCACATCTGACGGGAAATACTTCTTCCCCAGAAAAGGTATCAGGATATGGCGGAACTGTGTCTTCCACTCGTTGCCATGCGGTGCCGCCTTGTGCTGGAAATGAACATAAGTAAGCAGATGAGCTAACTCGTGCAAAAGAGTGATTAGAAAACTGTATGGATTGAGATTAGCATTTACGCTTATCCTATGGTAGGGCGCGTCGGGTACAGGATGGCGATAGTCGCCAAGCACCGACTTCCTTTCATTTGTCAGCGTTAAGTGAATAGTGTGCGTCGCAAAAAATGGCGCAACCTGCTCATACGATCCTTCCGGAAGAAATTGCTCCAGGAAGCTGAATGACTTTTCCTGCTTTCTCATTGTGACAGTTCATTTTTTCTATCCATGTGCAACTTCGTTATACACCGGGGTTGCTGCCCTTTGTGGTTCGCGCTGTCTTAGACAGCAATATTGTTTCAGTTGCAGTATAAACAGCATAAATGCCGAACATGGCAAATACCGACTGTTTATGAATGCTGTTTCGATTGATGACCACATACACCAACACACCCAACATACACACCATCAAACGCAACAACGATGCGCTATAAACGCCGCGCACAAAAGCATGGGGTTTCCCCTCAGCAGTCGGCTTATTCAGTAACGCATAAGCCGCCAACGAAATTATTGCCATAATGATGTTCGCGATATGTAAAGCATTCACGTGAAACTTCGGTTCGAACGATCCGA